>CAYOMO010000028.1:0-14010 GCA_964405065.1 uncultured Gammaproteobacteria bacterium | reverse complement strand
AGTTCTCTCCAGTTGAGCAATCTGTTCTCCCACTGTAGAAAGTCGATTCATCGACCAAATAGTGAGTAATGTGACAAATAACACCATCAAAGCTAAGACTAAAATCAGCTGATATTTGGCTTTGGTACTACTTAATAGGTATAAAATCGGCATGGTTTTCAAGAACTTTCTGGTAATCACTGTCTTCCCATATTTCAAAATGGTCGCCAGCGCCTACAATAACAATTTGCTCTTTTAGATTTGCTCTTTCTACCATCGCCTCAGGGATAATAAATCTTCCCTGTCCGTCGAGAACGCAGGTATCGGCAGAGGAGAAAAAAATCCGTCTCTCTCTCCTGCCTGAAGTACTTAGGAGGTCTTGCTCAAGCCTCTTTCTGGCCTCTTTTTCCCAATCAAATGTCTTAAATCCCCATATTCCACCATCGAAACCCTCTATCAGGTAGATTACTCCATCTGTAACCTCCTGTCTAAATTTTTTTGGTAAAACTATCCTATTTTTGCCAGAAAATGTGGTAATAAACCGTCCTAGAAACATACATCTTAGACAGTTTTTACCCTTCTTTAACCATTTTGCACCATCGTGAAAAGAATGTCAATACAAAGTGAACCCGAAACTGTGAAAAGAATAACTAGAGGACAATAAAATTTCTAATTTCTAATTTCTAATTTCTAATAATGATTTTCTTACTGGATAATTGTGTTATTTGAAATTTATTTGTTTACTAACACAGCGTATATGCCAGCACCTTTACCTTGAGCGTTTAGTTTGTTTGATTCTACTTTGGTTTCTAGCATCTCCCAGTTTCCAGTTTGATCCTGATATACCGCTAGAGTTGCTCCAGCTGGAGGATTATCAAGGGTTTCAATAGTCACATCCCCACCAGGCAAGCTTCTAGCTGTAGGAATATTGAGAGCATATACTTTTCCAAAGAAATCTTTGCCATCTGGCAGTTTAGGAGCAGCTGTTAAATCATTCACTATAGTATATCCTGTTGTGGCCAATTCTGAAGTTGAAGCAGTTGTCACATAGTTAAAATGACTATCGCCAGAAGTTATCCGCCCCAACGCGATATCAGGTTTTTGTAAATGCCAAGTTGTAGTCATTTTATAAACTGTAGTCACTTTATCTCCTCTTTCATAAGGCTTCTGAATCTTCAGCATCAATGTCCCATTCTCGACATCTTTATCAAACACACAGTGAAGGGTTGACATAGTATCACCTTTAGAACAAGTCCCAAACAAGATCTCCTGATCATATTCACTGGCTTTATTATCGGTATTTAAAGTTCCCTGTACACCCCGATCAATCTTATCCATCTCTCCAGCTCCTTCAGCATCGGAATTGATGATCTCTGAAGCTGAAGCCTGATAAGCCAGCTCATAGGAAATCCCTTCATAAGCAGAAACTCGGAAAATATTTAAATTAAGAGCATTACCGTCGCGTCTGGGCAAAAGCAGTGCATAAGGACCATCCGCTTGAAATGACAGATCAATCTCCTGAACAGGTAGATTAGTAGGTTTTCTGTTCAGCCACCAATTTAGCCCAGCAATTATGCCCACTATAAGTAACACAATAACAACAGTAAGCACCAAATTAACGCGATTTGAGAAGAATCCTTTAAGTGAATGTTTGAATGTTTCCATTTAAATCTGAGATTTTAGATAAGAGAGAAGCTCACTTATTTTGATCCGCTCTTGAGTTGCAGTGTCTCTTAAACGTACTGTAACTGCCTCATCAGTTAGTGTATCAAAATCCACTGTAATGCAAAAGGGTGTTCCTATCTCATCTTGAGCCGCATACCTTTTTCCAATATTTCCTCTAGCATCCCAGGACACAGTCATCTCTTTTTTCAAAGAGTTGTAGAGTTCTTTGGCTTTATCAATCAACTCTGGTTTATTGGCTAATAATGGAAAGACAGCAACCTTATAGGGCGCTAATTTAGGACTTAATTTCAAAAACTCTCTTCCATTGTCATTGGAATAAGCATCTACCAAGACCATTAGCATCAGTCGGTTGATACCCACTGCCGGCTCTATAACGTGTGGTAAGACTTTCTGATTGGTTTCTGGATCTAAAATAGTCAGATCTTTTCCAGAGTGAGTCTGATGCTGAGTTAGGTCATAATCAGTCCGGTAAGCTAACCCCCACAGCTCTTTAAATCCAAAGGGATATTGATATTCCATATCCTCAGTCCTTTTACTATAAAAAGAGCGTTCTTCATCGGTATGTTCTCTCCAGCGCAGATTTTCTGCACGTACTTTAAGTACTTCCGTTGCAAACTCCCACATCGATTTTTTCCAAGCTTCAAAGATCTCTTCCCAGTTTTGTTTGTTTGGGTCAAAGAAATATTCAATCTCTCCTTGTTCAAACTCGATTGTTCTAAAGATAGAATTCCCCAATGTGATCTCATTACGAAAACTTTTTCCCAGTTGAGCAATTCCAAATGGCATCCTTACCCGAGTAGAATCTGTCACATTTCTAAAGTTGATAAAAATGCCTTGGGCTGTTTCTCCTCGCAAATAAGCCAATGATTGGTCGCCTTCAACAATTCCTAGATGAACAGGAAAAAGGAGATTAAACTTACGAACTGAAGTCCATTGTGAAGGTTTTACACCACATTTAGCACACAAAATCTGTTCTTTTTGGATAATATCATTAAATTCTTCTGGAGAAAGTCCTTCAACTTTTTGGGATTTTCCTATTTTTTCAAAGTAATCCTCAATAATATGATCAGCCCGAAAACGGGATTTACAATTTTTGCAGTCAATCATCGCATCAGAAAATCCAGCTGTGTGTCCTGAAGCATCCCACACTTTATGAGAGGAGATAATACTCGCATCTAGCCCAACAATGTCATCTCTTTGGTGAACAAAAAAACTCCACCAGGCATTTCTGATATTTCTTAATAGCTCTGTTCCCATTGGTCCGTAATCATAGGTATTTGCCACCCCTCCATAGATTTCAGATCCAGGAAAAATGAACCCTCGCCGTTTGGCCAAAGCTACTATCTTATCCATCATGTTTTGTGTATTGTTATCCATAATTATGCTTATCCTGAACAAAGTGAAGGATCTCTCGCGAATGCGAGGACGAGTCCTGAAACAAGTTCAGAGATGTTTCGCTTCGCTCAACAAAAGCCTTTCTCATCATATCACTAATTTTTGAGCAAAAAAAATCCGTCTCCAGCAATTTCTTTGCTAGGGACGGTAATACCGCGGTTCCACCCTGGTTCCCCATTTCTGGGACATCTTTAAAACTAGTATCAAGCTCCATTCGTGCCAAGGAATTTCATCGCTTAACTAGACAATGGTAACAAAGATTGGGCTATGAGTCAAATTTGATAGTATATACTACGTATATACTTGATATATATCACATATATTTCATCGTTTTAATTGTTTCATGACCTGCAAACTTTTCAAAGAACTCTCGATAGTTTCTTCCAAATAAAACCGTAGAATGTGCTCCAGCTCAATCGCCTGTTTCTCTGTCAAGTCAATCTCAGCAATCTGGTTAAAAGTGAGCGTCTCCAGCTGAGTCAAAAGATTCCGCATCTCTTCCTCAACCTCATGCAAACGATCTACCGACCAAAACCCCGCTAAAGACATCATTTTGATCTCATAGGCTCTGACAAAGATCTGCCTCGGATTTACTTCCAAAAAACGCAAAGCCGTTAGTAGCAATCCATAGGCAGCTGGATTTGGCTGATCCTCAAGCAACAATTTGTCGGCCAGCTCAATCAAATGAAAAGCAATTGTTGAGAGAGTCAGTTGGGATTTAATCCCTTCAAAAGTTTCCAGTGATTGAGCCTCAGTCAAAGTGTAATTTTTACCTTTAAACAAGCCCATCTGAACCCGGTTCAAAATCTCCACATTTCCAGCTCTTCGGGAAGTAATACGCCTGACTCCACGAGCCACAATCGAAATCTTGCCAAATTTATCCGTCAAAGCCGTCATCACCCGATCAGCCTCACCAAAGTTATGCCGCTTTAATATAATGCCCTCTGAGCTCACATTCGACATACAGGAAGTTTAATAGATTAAATATGAAATAACAAAGTTTAAATAGCTATTTTAAGCTCTTTATCGGTATCAAGTTCAAATCTTTCTTTAGTTCGACCATTCACTTTAATCTCATATTCAAAAGCTGACTTTCCAGGCTGTTTTTGGATCAGTAGATTGTATTCATTACCTGAGAAAGCCTGTGGCAGTTCGTATTCAAATTCGATAGTTCGGGAATTTTGTGGCCTGATCTCTAAAAAGGCTTCAAAGACTGTTTTACCCAGCTCATCTTCAATGGTAGTCACTTTATTGTCTGAACCTTTATTTGACAGCAATTTAGCCCCTTTTGGTACATAAATTCGCAGATAATCTCGATTTCTCTGGTTCAACCAAGCATCATATTTTTGCGGATTGTTGTAGGTGATACTTAGTTTATCTGTCACCTTACCATCATTACCAATATTGATATCCAAAACTACTTTTTGCTGAACATACAAGTTGGATTTACCTCCAGCAAAATTGGAATCATTTACATGTAAATAATCAAAAGTGTATGGCTTAATCTGCCCAGTCCAATCCAGCTGAGCCAAAGCATCCTGTGTCTTCTGATCATGCATATTAAAAATAATATGTTTTGAGTTGGCTAGCTTGACCCCTGCATTAATAAACTCAGGCAGTTTTTCAGTAGATGCTCCCAATGATCGAGCTAAAATCTGCTGCATCAATGTACCCAAAATAGCTTTACGATCTTGCTCACCTTTTTCAATCACCTGAGCATAATTCTCCAACTCATAAATCACATTTGGACAATTACACCTATCATCATGGTCAGCAGAATATTTTGTCCCAAATACTTCAATTGGGCCGGTGATTTTAATCAGTTCTTCCACTACATGAGTATCAATCATAATAATGCCATCCCATGGCATACCTTTTCCTAAAAGGGAATACATTCTTTCAAATTGACCCAATGAAGTAGGTACATCCGGAGATAAATTGGAATCACGCATAGACCAGGCAGTTCGAGGTTTTCCATTGGCCTCAGGCAGATATTTTACAATCGGATCAGGCGGTGTTAAAGGACAAATTTTGGTCTGACAGGTGATTAAAAGCTGTTCATCCAGTCGATAAATATCATCAGATTGTGAAGATGATACTCGCCCTTTATCCAAACCCAAAAAAGCATATGCTGTCATAAATCCACCAGTTGCTCGCAATTCTTTGTCATTTTGGAAAATCATCAGGTAATTTTTCGCAGTAGGCTGACCGAGCGCAGCAGGTGCCACTTCTAATGCTGGTTTTGCCTCCGTCACTGCCAAATGAGCCCCAATAATAAAGTTTTTAGCTGTATCAACTAAAGATCTAACATTACGATTGCCAAATTTCTCTGGATATTTCTCTACATCGATACTGGAGACCTCTTCTCGGGCTTTTTTTAATTCAGGTTCAACTTTATCCAAAAGAGGCAAAGTTTTTTCCAGCACTTTAACAGCCTGGGCTACTCGATCGGTACCCGGTGTGGGTGTGCCATTAAATCCTAATTCCGCTTTGTATGGTAACAATGACTCAACAATGGTTTCAGCCGCCGTCAACTCGTATTCACTGGCTTTAGCAAAATGTTTTGCATCAGCATAAAATGAACCAAAATAAGGAATGATTCTCACCCAAAATAAAAAGTTTAAAGATGTATTCAGACCACTAGTGGCCTTTTTAATTTCCGATACATGAGTTTTAATATCATCCAGGTTTTCCCGTTTCAATGCATCATTCATGGCTCTGGATTCAGCCAATATAGTTTTAGCAGACCCATAAGCCCCCCTCACTGGGAGATAGATCACTACAAATAAAATAGCTAAAACAATCAATACTCTAATAATCATCTTTTTAAAATTTCTTTTTTTTCCTGAATTACGTTTAAGATATTGATCTTGGCGAGCAAGTTTGCGGTTTAAACTCGTAAAGGGCATAACATTTTATAGTGTATCATGAGTCATGCGTCACGAATCAAGTAGAGGGTGATAAGAAATGGAAAAAGTCAAGATTCACCAATCTTGACACATAGTACCTGACACCAATTTTATACAGCACCTCGACCAAAAATCACCGCCGGAATGGTTTTAAGCATCAGATAAATATCATAAAAAACTGATCTCCTTTGGACATACTGAGCATCCATTTCAACCCGTTTATCAAAATTAATATCACTTCGCCCAGATACCTGCCATACCCCGGTTAATCCTGGCTTCGAAGACAGGATGATTTTGACATAATCTCTGGACTGAGGATATTTTTTTTGTTGCTCTTCCAATTCAAAAGGATAATAGGCCCGCGGTCCTACCAAACTCATCTCACCTCGTAGGATATTGATAAACTGAGGAAATTCATCAATTGAAAATTTTCGGATATATTTCCCAACTCTGGTTACTCGCGGGTCATTGTGGATTTTATAACTATTTTTTTTATATTGTTTCAAAAGTTCAGGATTTTTTTGTAATAAATCCTGGGCGCCTACTACCATTGAACGAAATTTGTACATATAAAAAAGATTGCCATTTTTCCCAACTCTCATCGGAGTATCCGCCATCACTGGACCTTTAGAATCTAGTTTGATTGCAATAGCTGTCAAAACAAGCAGTGGCGAACATAAAATAAGGCCCACCATGGCCCCGACAATGTCCAAAACCCGTTTTATAAAATCGTAATACATATAAAAAATGTCAAAAGTCTAATGCCAAATGATTAATGTCCAAAAAGACAGCTCGTAAGCTTGCTTTATATATTTCTCTGCCCATTGGGCATTTGATATTAGACACTGGTAGTATTTGACATTCTTTCTACTATATTCTTCAATTTTGCTTCAAATTTTGCAAGTGAGAAAGCCTGAGCTTGTTTAATACAAGCCTCAGAGTCTATTTCAATGGTTTCAAACATCTCAACTGCTTGCAATAAACTCTCTGTTTTCAGCTCTTTAAAATAAATCCCAGTTTTACCAGGTATTACTGTCTCTCGTGATCCCCCTTTAGCATAAGCAATTACACCTTTACCAAAAGATTGAGCTTCTAAAGCCGTCATGCCAAAATCCTCTTCAGCCGCCACTATCAAGCCTTTACATCCAGCTAAAAAAGAAGCCAGTGCCGGATCAGACACTTTTTCATAAAAAGAGATATTTGCTTTAGCCAACCGCTTTAATCTATCTGATTCAGGTCCACATCCAACAATTTTTAAAGCCTTTCCGTTTTCATTAAAAGCTTTAACCACTAGATCAGCATTTTTATATTGGTTCAATCTAGCAATTAATAGATAATATTCACCCTTAAATGGTTTGGCCAAAGTTGACAGTGTCTGATCAACAAATGGCTGTAGCACAAAGGATTCAACCTGGTAAATTTTGCGAACACGTTCCTGGCAATTATAAGAGCCAGCAATAAAATGATCAACCCGACGGGCTGAAATCTGATCATAGATCCTTAACCAACTTAAAAAGGGTTGTATCCACCAGCCTGTTTTATCCGAGGGGAAATGCCATAAAAACCTCGGCGGAGTGTGAATAATACACAGATGAGTTGTTTCTGGTTTGGTAACAATACTTTTTGCAAATTTAGTGGTTTGAGAAATTACCAAGTCATATTCTGACAAATCAAAACTTTCAAAAGCCATTGGATAAAGTGGTAACATCATTCTGTACAGGCTCTTCCAACCGGGAATTTTTTGTAAATATGATGTGATAATCCTTTTTCCTTTAAACCGATTCTCCAGTAATTGGTTATTTGAATCATAAACCGATGTATAAATCGGAGCATCGGGGTACATATCTGAAATTGCGGATAATACTTTCTCAGCTCCACCCCACTGAACCAAATCATCATGTACTAAAGCGATCTTCATAGGCTTAAGCGTAAATGGTTGAGCACGAAGTTGCAAGCTTTCAATCAACAATTTAACAATTTGACAATTTAACCATATAATACTCACATGAACACATATCATATCCCTGTTATGCCTAAAGAAGTCATCCAGTTTTTAGAAGTAAAAAAAGACCATTGGTATATCGATTGCAATTTAGGGGGTGGAGGGCACACCGAATTTATCTTAAAATCTGGCGGTAAAGTAATTGGGCTTGATTTAGATCCTGATGCTTTAAAGGAAGTAGCAAAAAATCACCACCTTCAACTTGAAGAAAAAAATGGCCATCTTCAATCCATTTCTGAAAATTTAATTATCTATCAAAGCAATTTTGCAGATATAGATGTTGTAGTCCATGAATTAAATAACAATTTAGCAATTTCCGGCATCTTATTTGACTTAGGAGTTTCCACTCACCAACTTGACGAAAGCGACCGCGGGTTTTCTTTTTCCCAAGATGCTCTTTTGGATATGCGCATGAATAATAACTTCGGTGCATCAGCTAAAGATCTGGTTAATGGTCTGTATGAAAAAGAGTTGACGGATATTTTTGAAAAATATGGTGAAGAAAATTTTGCCAGACCGATCGCTAAAAAAATTGTTGAATATCGCAAAAATAAATTGATTGAAACCACTGCTGAACTAGCTAAAATAGTCGCCTTGGGGAAAAAATTTACTGGAGAAAAAATCCATCCGGCTACCAAAGTATTCCAGGCCCTTCGGATAGCTGTCAATGATGAACTTCATTCTTTGGAAATTGCTCTACCTAAAGCGTTTGAATTATTGGCACCAAATGGAAGATTAGTCATTATTAGCTTTCATTCACTGGAAGATCGAATTGTAAAAAATATCTTTAGAGATTTTGAACAAACCAAACAAGCTACCAGTCTAACCGACAAACCTCTCACACCATCTGATCAAGAATTAAACTTGAATCCCCGCAGTCGATCAGCTAAACTTCGAGCCATTAAGAAAAATTAATGTCTAAAGTTACTGAATACTTAGCATCTCGTTTAAGAAGAGATGATATTACCCTAGCACCACCTTGCTGCGCTAATCTGGAAACAAAATATTTAGATATATTTACAAATCCTAAGATTAAATTCTGTCCTGTATCAGGTGATTTTAAAGAAGGCACATTTCTTCTAGCCCGATTTAGAAATTGGCAAATTATAGGGGGTGTGCGATGGGAGCTACCAGATGAAACTTTTAACCAGCTTATATTAGAAAAAAATCCATTTCATATGGCTGTGGATATTGGTGAAAGAAATGGGTTAACAATCATTAATAATCGTCTATGGGCAGTTGCATTAGATTTACACGGAAATTATGAAATTAGACGACCAGTAAGACAAACTCATTTACCAACTAATTCATCTGATATTTTAGAATTATTTAGGAAACATCAAAAACAAATGGTACCTCAAGAAATATAAGTATTAGATATCTAGGTAAAGATCAAAAGTGTTTTTAGCAAGTTTCTTCCAACTAAATTCTTTATAGCGGCTAGCACCTTTTTCTTTCATCGCTTTCCCCAAAATTTTATTATTCAAAATTTCCATAATTTTTTGCGCCATATCTTCCTGACTATGTGGATCACAATACAAAGCAGCATCTCCACCCACCTCTTTAAGTGACCCCAATTTAGAAGAAACCACCGGTACCCCACAGGCAAATGCTTCAAGCAATGGAATACCAAAACCTTCTTCAAAAGAAGGCACTACATAGACTTCCGCACCTTTATATAAACCAACTAGTTCTAAATCACTAACAAAACCAGTGAAAATAATACTAGGGTGTTGGTATTCTTTTTTAATCCTTTCCCAAAAATAATGATCATTTCCAGCCAGTACCAGTGTCAGATATTGATAGTTTTTCCTCAGTGTCAAAAAAGCATTAATCAGCCCTTCAACATTTTTATGTGGATGGGCATTACCAACATAGAAAATATATGGCTTATCAATATGAAACTTTTTCAAAACTTGATTGACACCATCTGTGGTCAGCCTTTTAGCCAGATCCAATATGGTTTCTTCCGCCGCTTCTTTGGTAACAACAACTTTACGAGGACTTACCTGCCATTCATCTTGTAACTGCTTTTTTACATAGTCAGATACCGTGATAACTTTTTGACTTTTTTTTATCGCATGGGCAAATACTTTGCGATAGGCAAACTGTTTGACTTTGTATATAAAAGGACCATGGGTCGTAGCTCGCTCCATTTTAAAATGTTGATGAATCAAATCATGAATAGTCACTACAAATTTACCCGTATAAAAAATTGGGACATTAAAATGCGGAAAATGCATCAAGTCTAGCTTATATTGATCGAGTAATTTTGGAAATTTCACCTGTTCTGCTACTGTATACCAAGAGTAATTGGCCTCAATACAATGAAAGTTTTTTGGCAGATTTTGTTTTAGGTTTTTTGGTAATAGAAATAAATAATAGTCATTATCATGATCAATCTCGGCTAAATTTTTGACCAAATTGCGAATATATCTCCCAACACCTGCTTCAGACCATAAACGACAATCGATCCCAATACGTTTACTCATATTAAGTAGTTTTCAAACTTTCATAGATATTGGATAGATGCTTGGCAATAGGAGCCCAATCATATTTTTGAGCAACCATTTTTTTAGCATTTTCCGAAATCATCTGATATTTCTTTTTATCTTCCAACAAATCAATTGCAGCTTTAGCAATTTCCAATGGTTCATCTCTGACTATTACATCAACCCCATCAGTGGCATCGGTTCCACCAATACCTACCGATGTTGTAATAACTGGCAACCCAGAAGCAAAGGCCTCGAAATTTTTATATCTTGTTCCACCAGATCCATAAATAGGAGCCACTAAAAGATGTGCTCCCTGATAAGCTTCTCGAATGTCTTGCACCTCCTCAACTCGAATCACATGGCTTTTCAAATGGCCAAAAAATTGCTCCGCATCTTTACCAATAATCCAAAGTTTAGCATTAGGTATTTTTTCGAATATTTCCGGCCAGACTTTTTTCATTAATATCTCAACCGCCTCTCTATTTTGCAACCAAGTAAAATTACCTAAGTACAAAATTACCGGATCTTTGCTTTTAGAAAAAACTTTTTCAGAAAATCTTTTTACATCAACCCCATTTGGAACAATATCGACATCAAGTTTTTTATCTTCACCCAACATAATTTCTTTATCGGCTTCTGACATCGCAATTACTTTACGAGCTTTTTTCCAATAGGCTAATTCCCAAAATTTTAATTTTGATACATCAATAGCCAACAGATTTTTCAAAACAGGATATTTAAAATTTTCTACAAAATGCTGGTATACTTGGTATTCAATAGTTTGATCAACCAATACAATTGGCAAATCAGTTTTCGGAATATGTGGCATCACATAAAAAGTCTCAGCATGAATTAAATCATAGTCACCATTTTTCAATTCTGCTTCAACTGCTTTTTTCTCGCCCTTGGCCCAATTACGTATAACTAAAAAAGGAAATGAACTAAAACCTGTTCTAAAAATATTTTCTAAAGTCCAAGGTTTAGCCGGCCGTTCAAAAATACACACTTTTTTGCACATTTTTTCCAAACCTGCTACCCCTTGTTTCTCCTTATCATTTTTAACTAGTGAAAAAAGCGTAATCTCATGTCCCAAATCGGTCAGATATTTAATCAAATTGTAAGAACGTGTTTGACCACCAGTCATCGGCGGATACGGTAAATAAGGGGTAAGCATTAAGATTTTCATATAAAAAATTATGAATTATGAAATCAGAATTATGAATATCCTAGTCCTTTTATAATTCTTAATTCTTACTTCATAATTCTATTGTGGTTCTTTATCATTCTCTCGATCAAAACCTGGTAATTCCCGAGTTAAATCCACAATAACAAAGTCTTTATTATCAACAATCGTCACATACTTCCGCATGACCCAATTTGTCTTAGCATCTTTCGAAGTTGAAATATAATAATTTACTTTAAACAAATCATGCAGATCTTTGATGGGATAAGCCACAACAGCCCATCCTGGACGATTAATTTGATATAAAAATGATGTATCTCCCTGATAAGGAGCCACTACTACTGCATCTGCCGGTAAAATCTGATCGGCTACTTTACCGGCTTCTACTATCGCCCCATTATTAATCTGATAAAGTCCTTTGACCTCTCCCCATGTCAGATATAAAGTAAGCGGCAAAAATAGTAAGGCAAATGGGATAGTATAAAGGCGGGGCAAAAATCCGGGTATACCTTTCATCAAATCAACAAATCCTTTGGCCACAAATATCACCAGTGCAGGGACAATTAATGTCTGATAATAATCATGTTGCACATTACCTTTAGCTAAAACGACAACATACAAAAAAGAACCTAAGGCAAATAGATGTAGAAACCATGTCTGTTTAACAACTGGTTTGATCAACAAACCAATAAAAAATAACACCGTCCCCGTTACTCCCAATATCTCCCTACCAAATCGATCCCCCAGTATCCAACGCCAAAAAGATGGTCTAAAACGAATTCGGGTATTTTTATCACCATCAAATAACCAATTCGATCCGGGGATTCCCTCTGGAAAATGACTAATCCACCATCTCCAGGCGACAAATGGAATTGAGGCTATAACAACAAATATGATGTATCTCCAAGGAATAGGCCACCATTTTTTTTCTTTTTGGTAAAAGGAGTACAGCAAAGGTAAAAAATAAAATGCCCCAAATGGCTTGGTAAGCAAAGTGCAAATGGCAAAAAACAATCCAGCTGTAAATAGTAGTTTCGTATTTTCAAAAATCCAACGGTTGGTAAAATAAAGCGCTCCTAATCCAAAAAATACTACCAAAGGATCTGGCAAAATCACTCGCGAGAAATAAATATTGAAAGGTAAAACAGCAAACAAAAATGCTGACAACAATCCAACAGCCACCCCAAAATATCTTTTAGCTAAAAGATATAAAAATAATAATGATCCCAAAGAGGCAGTAATAATTACTAAACGGTACAATTTTTCATCTACTCCACCATTTAATACATACAAAAAATAGGCTAAACTATTTCCAATCGGAAACTCAACCATCCGATATCTCTCCGGATTAATATTCGGAATAACCTTGGGACTTTCAGAAATACCCGACATATCATCGTACTTTGGAATAAATGGATTAAAGCCCTCTTTGTAAAAACTTCTAGCCACCGCTGCTGTATCTGCTTGTCTCCAGGAATGCCAGTCCGCTATTGGATTATCGATTTTATATAATCTAACCAAAAAAGCGATTATGAGAATCAAAATCAGATAAACTTCGGGATTTTTGAGAAATTTAAATATATATTTCATGAGTTGGTTTTCTATTTTAGCTTTCGGTACCCAGTAGCCACTGCCCAGCTTACCCCAAGCATCATCCAGAGTAAACAAGCGATTTTTGAGGCTTCAAGTACATCAATAAATACAGCTGTAATCAAAATATTGATGGTCGCACAAATGACAGCTATCAAAAACAGCCGTTCAAAGGCCGCCACTCTTTTTAACGCTTTGATAAAACTAAATAGCAATAGACAAAAGATTAGTCCCAAAGCCAATGATCCCAACATACCTACTTCTCCCAGTGATCTGAGGAAGTCATTGTCAGTCGCATCAGTTATCGAAGAATACCCAGTTCCTAAAACCGGATTTTTATAAAAAGCCCGCAGAGCTCGTGGCCACTCCACATCGGTGCGAATATTATAGGAACGAGAAACTGTTAATTCAGTATAATCCTTAGGCTCTCCAGCTGCGATATCTGAAGCGACACCTGTTTTGGTAGACTCCTGTATAGCACCAGGCGTCGATTCAGTGATTCGCGGTCTACCTGTACCAGAAGCATTGTGAGCAATCGGAGTAAATTCATTGACTACATTTGGATCTGGCTGATATTTTTCCCCTCCTCCTCCCAAAAAATTCACAGTTACCGTAGCTACCAGACGGTGTCTTAGCTGGGGTATAGCTGCTACAGCTACCACTGAAAGCAAAACCAATCCCACAATCAACCAGCGTTTTTTTAGTAGCCAAAAACCGAGCGCCAATCCAACAAAAGTAGAGGCAAAAGAAGCTCTGGCAGCAGTCAAACCA
>CAYOMO010000027.1:11157-14280 GCA_964405065.1 uncultured Gammaproteobacteria bacterium | reverse complement strand
AAAGAGTCAGAAAACACGGTTTTCGGGCTCGAATGAGTACTGACTCGGGTAAAAAAGTATTAGCTCGTCGGAGAGCAGTTGGACGTGCTAGTTTGAGTATCTAACTTAGTTAACCGTGTATTGTATATCGAATGATATCGATAAACGATTTACGATCAACGCTATACATTGAATGCTTCCTAAACATCAAAGGCTCAATCTTAAGATCGATTTTTCAAGAGTAATTAAAGGTAAAAGAATTGAGTCTCCAAATTTTGTATATTATATAAAGTTAACAGAAGATCCATTGGCCAGGGTTGGTATTAGTATTCGAACCAAAAATTTTGGTAAAGCCCACAATCGAAATCGGGCTAGACGACTCACTTCTCAGGCGTTACAGACAATATATTCATCTTTAAAACCAAAACAGGATTTGATTATTATGCCAAAATCTGGTGTACTAGAATCTGATATTATCGATTTGTCAAAGGAGATGGCTTATGTCTTGGTTGGCCGTTAAAGCGATTGAATTTTACCAGTTGTTTTTATCCTTTGATACCGGTATATTGCGTTTTCTAGCTCCGGGAGGGGCATGTAGATACCCGATTCGATGTTCTGAATATACAAAACAGCAGATTATCCAAAACGGCGTATTTAAAGGGATTTATTTAGGAGGATTAAGAATACTTTCATGCAGGTAATAACATCGCTTTTTGATACTATCTTTTTTGGTCCGATTGTTAACATCTTAGTGCTTCTAGTGCGTGGGTTAGAAGGAATTGGTATTCCGGGTGCTCTAGGAATAGCCATTATTTTAGTGACGATATTGATTCGTATTTTGGTCTGGCCATTGATGGCAACTCAGCTGAAGTCAGCCAAGAAAATGGCCGATTTAAAGCCCCATATGGACGAACTGAAAAAGAAGCATAAAGATGATAAACAAGCTTTAGCTAAAGCCCAGATGGATCTTTATAAAGAACATGGTGTAAATCCGGCTGGGGGCTGTCTCCCCCTTTTGATTCAAATTCCGCCGATGATTGCTATCTACCAGGTCATCTATGCTTTCTTTGATGGAGCTCATGGTCTCAACCGCATCAATGGGGTTTTATACAACCAGGATTGGGCTTTAAGCCAGGTCCCAAATTTGAATTTCTTTGGAATGAATCTGGCGGATAAGCCATCAGATTTTGCTCGGGTTGGTCTGATTATTCTGATTGTTCCCCTCATAACTGCCGCTTTGCAATTGGTTCAGTCACGTATGATGACCCCCAAGGCGGTTCCCGTAAATAAGAAAGACTCCAAGAAAGAAAAACAGGAAAAAGAATCAATGGAGGACGCTATGGCTTCGATGCAGGGGCAGATGATGTTTATCATGCCATTAATGATGGGATATATCTCTTATACCTTCCCCATGGGTTTGGCATTGTATTTAAATACCCTGACTATCGTTGGAATCTGGCAACAATATCTGATCTCCGGTTGGGGTGGTCTGGAAGACTGGATCAAAAAACTTTTTCCGAACTCTAAATAACTCTTTATAATTAACAGTTGCTAATTTGTGCCTAATCGAATATACTTCCAAACAGGAATTATAAAATTTATTTAAAATGAAAGTTTTATAATTCATAATTTATACTTTATAATTTATATTATGGAAGAAAAAGTTTCCGAATTACTTGAAAATATTTTAGGCCTTTTAGGAATGGAAGGTTCTTTTGAAGTGGAAGAAAAAGAAGATTCTATCTTTGTTTCTATTGACACCAATGAACCAGGTAAACTAATCGGTAAAATGGGCGAAACGCTGGCTTCTTTACAGCTAATACTAAATTTAGCTCTATCCCGATCAGTAGGGATGGAAAATTCTAAACGGGTAGTGGTTGATGTCTCAGAATGGCGAAAAAGTAAAGAAGAAGACTTGGCACATAAAGCCAGAGGTTGGGCTGAAGAAGTATTAGAAAGTAAACAACCGATGGAATTACAGCCAATGCCCGCTTGGCAGAGACGAATAGTTCATATGACAATTGAGCAAACAGCGGGTGTTAAATCCGAAAGTGCTGGTGAAGGTGCAGATAGACATTTGATAATTTCTCCTGAATGATAGTTTTACATAGGTTAAAGGCAATATCGCCTGCCTATATTGAAAAATGGATTTTCTCCCTTTTAATTGTTTTGCTTCCAACTCAACTAGGAAAACATTTTTGGCCAGATTGGAGCTTTGTATTTTCTCTAAAAATTGATTATCTGGCTGTAACGGTGTATGCCTGGGATATTTTATCTGTTATTTTGGGGATTTGTTTTTTATGGAGAAAGCCAAAACTAAATTGGTGGGCTGTGGGTTTGTTTGTTTTATTTTTATCTACTTCAATGGTTTCTTTATTCTTTTCGGTCAATTGGCAAACAGGATTGTCCAGACTGATAAATTGGATCCCGGGAGGGTTTTTTGGAATATATATTGCTTCGCAGCCGGCCAATGTGGTTCGGCAACAGATTTTAAAGTGGTTGCCTGTAGCGGTGATCGGTACAGGAGTGATAGCTTTTTTGGAGGTAATGCTGGGTAGATCGGTGGGATTTTGGTTGTTGGGTGAGAGGAGTTTTACGCTGGCAACCCCGAGTATTGCTTTATTCAACTGGTATGGGCAGGTCTTTCTTCGTCCTTACGCGACATTTTCTCACCCCAATGTATTGGCAGCTTTTATGCTTTTAAGTGGATTATTATTAATTTTTTTATCTGGACTAAAATCTCGGTTTCAGATCATTTATCAACTAGTGGTAATTGGAGCTGTTTGTTTGAGCTTTTCTCGTTCTTCGATAGCGATTCTTTTGTCAACTGTATTTTTTTTCCTTAGGAAGCAATTTTTATTGTTGATTTTTTTGTTTTTATTTTTCTCACCACTTTTATTTGCTCGTTTTGATTCAGCATTTAATTTTGATCAGCTTTCACTAATTAGACGAGAAGAGTTGGCAGAGACAGCGTTTGCTATGGTTAGGGAGCATCCTTTGGTTGGAGTTGGACTGAATAATTTTATTCCAACAGCAATGTCCTCTTCTTTCATATCGGGTACCAGTCGTTTTTTGCAGCCTGTTCATAATATTTTTTTGCTGTCGCTATCTGAGACGGGATTGATTGGTTTGGCAGGTTTTTTG
>CAYOMO010000027.1:0-11147 GCA_964405065.1 uncultured Gammaproteobacteria bacterium | reverse complement strand
ATTGGCCAGCAGGACTACTCACCTGGCCTCAAAAAATCAGTATTTTTCTTGTCTTAGTTTTTTTAGGCATAGTTGACCATTATTTTTTGATCTTACCGCAAGGGCAAAGGATGTTGTTTATGTTATGGGGAATATTTTTGATAAAAAAATAATTCAATTCCAATATTTGTTACAATTACAGGCATGGGTATCATTCAAAAAGTGACACATCAATTTGGGTGGCAGATGGGGTCAAAAATTATCACGACTGGGTCAACAATTGTTTTATTATCAATTATTACCCGTTCTTTTGGGGAGGCTGGTACCGGAGTTTATACTTTGGCACTTACTTATTTAGCTTTCTTTTATTTAGCAGCTGATTTGGGACTTAATGGATTTTATTTGAGTGAATACCAAGCTGATACTAAGCTGCCGAATAAGTTATTTAATTTTCGACTAATATGGAGTTTGTTTTTGACAGTTATTGCCGTGCTTTTATTGCCTTTTTTACCTTTTGCAACAACTCCTTTTATTTTTACTGTTTTGATTGGGGCTATAAGTATTATTTTTAATGGATTTTACAACTCTTCTAACTTTGTTTTTCAGCATGAACTAGCTTATTCCAAATCATCATTAGCTTTGGCACTTGGATCATTGGTGAGTCTGGCAATGGCCTGGATATTGCATATTGCCAACGCCGAGGTATATTGGTTTGTTTTAGCTCCATTGGGGGGATGGATTGTAACGGCGATTTTATGTTGGATTTTAGTAAGAAATTTTTATAAATTCTCTTTAACAAAACCAGATTTGTTTTTTCCGATAGAAACACTTCGTACCGCCTGGCCAGTGGCTGCCACGCTTGTGATAAATACTTTGTATTTTAGAATCGATGCTTTTATCCTCTCCTCTACTCAGTCTTTTGCAGTAACAGGAGCTTACAATTTGGCCTACTCAATTTTTCAAAATTTGTTGGTAATTCCGGCTTTTATTATGAACGGATATTATCCATTGATGTTGAAGTCATTTAGGGAAAATTTAAAAGTTTTTAATAATCATTTACAAAAAGCGGTTTTTTTAATGGTTGGTATGGGAATAACTGGGTTTTTGGGTTTATATTTTTTTTCTGATTTAATAATTCAAATATTGACTGGAAATGGTTTTGAGGAGTCTGTAACTACGCTGCATATTTTAGCCACTTCCCTACCTGCTTTCTTTTTGTCGGCTCTTTTGATGTGGGTATTAATGGCTAAAAAATTATACAAACAGCTTTTGCTGATTTATTTAATTGCTTTAATTGTGAATTTTTTTGCTAATTGGTATTTTATTCCTAAATTTTCTTATATAGCCGCATCTTGGGTAACTGTTGTAAGTGAATACTTGATTTTACTTCTTCAAGTTCTTATCCTTCATAGATATCGAAAATAATATGGACTTAATTGTTTATACAGATGGAGCATCAAGAGGTAACCCCGGAGAAGCCTCTTATGGATACATAATATATGCTAGAGGAGGAGAGATATTGCGTCAGGAGGGGAAAGTTTTGGGTATAACCACTAATAATGTAGCCGAATATACTGGAGTATTGGCGGCTTTTGAATACATAAATAAAAAATGGGGGGATGTACCTGATCTGAAAATAGAATTAAGAGCTGATTCTAGATTGGTAATAGAACAAATGGCAGGCAGATTTAAAATTAAAAGTCCTCACTTAATAGAAATATTTAAAAAAATTAAGCGAATCGAAGCAAATTTGTCTAATGTAATTTATAAGCATGTCCCACGAGCCGAAAATTTCATAGCGGATCGTCTGGCAAATCAGGCATTAGATGCCTAAACTTCATGAAAGAATCTAGACTGTATCTACAATTTTTCAGAAATTTTATTTCATTATTTGTTTTATTGGCAATTATTGGTGTGATTTTGGGTTTTTACTGGAGGTCTCAGCTGCCGACCAAATATGTGACAGAAAGAATGTATGAGTTCCCTTATACGCTCGAGAATGCGGCGGCTGTAGAGAAAGAAACCGAACAAGTGATAGCTGTTTTAAGATCTAATCAGTTGAAAAAAAAGCTAAATATTAGTAGTTCTGAAATTATTGTTTTTAAATCAGCCCCTTTTGCAGTAACTTTACAGGTAAAAGATCAAGAGGCTGAAAGATCTTTTCAAAGCATGATTACATTAGCTGGTTTTATGACAGCAAAATACGAAACAAACCAGATTGGTCAAGAGCTTTTTTTAGTTGACTCAAAACCATTACTAAAATATCTACTAATTGGATTTATTTTTGGGGAGATAACAGCATTATTTTTTTCATTGATGATTTCCTACTTTAAACAGTACTAAAACATTCTCCTTCGCTGGTAATTCTTCACGTTTGGGGCTACAATTTATATGTGGAAGAAGCTGCCAATTCGAGAATCCTCAATAAGCGCATTTTAGTTTCGCGAAACCATCCTGTTGCTTTCGTCGTGGGAGTTTCTGGCTTTATCGGATCCCATTTAGCCGAGGAATTGCTTGATAAAGGTATTCAGGTGATTGGGGTTGATAATATGTCTTCGGGAAACAAAGGAAACCTCATAGAATGCGTGAAAAACGGTAATTTTCATTTTTTAAACGAAGATATTGCCGATACCCAAACGGTTAAAAAATTGTTGAACCTTATTTTACCGCGGATTGATTATGCTTTTTTTATTGCTGAAAATGGAAAGACAAATTCTGTGTACACCCATGGAGTGGTAAATTTTCTTAATTTCCTCAAAGAAGCTCGTAACAGGATAGCCGAAGAAAAAGATGCAGCGATGAGTGATGAGAAACCCAAGATTTTAATGACTTCTTCGATTGATCTATATGATTCAAAACTATCACGCGATAAAAGAGATCTTAAAGAAGCTGAAGTAAAATTTGCTAAATTTGTCCGATATTACAAAGTGAATGCTCGAGTGGTTAGGCTTGCTCCTGTTTTTGGTCCAAGAATGCATTTTAGGGAGAATGATTCTATTGTGAGGCTGTTACAAGTAGCCATGCGTGGCGATTTACAAAAGGAACAGGTTGATAATGATTTCAGTACTAGGGCTTTGTATATTGATGATGCGGTTTCACTTTTGATTAAAGCAATTTTTTCTGGTGGGACTTCTCATAAAATATTTGATGGTTCTTTGTTTCAACCGATTAAAATAGCTGAAATAAAGCAAATTTTACTGGATCCGCTATGGCATGAAGAGCGTAATTTTAAACCAACCGAGCTACCGCCCTGGTCAACACCAAATTTAGAAAAAACGATGGCTGAATTAAACTGGAAATCTAAAGTTCCCGTAGTAGAAGCTTTGAGGGAAACAATTGTCTATTTTAAACATCATGCCGAAGAGGTGCCAGAAAATACTTACAGTAAGTTTCAGGAGGAAGGTAAGAAATGGTCTTTTGCAAATGCGGATATTTTTGGCCCGACAAAAGCTCCAGAGCCAACTCTTAATACTAAGACAGCTAAAACTAATGAGATGGAAGATGAGAAAATTCGTTCAATTAGGTGGGAACGTTTTAAACAAACTACAGGCGTCTTGATACTAACTGCAATTTTAATAATGGGGCTGGTATATCCGATCGGATCATTGGTGGTGGGAGGAGTGATGATGAAAAATAATGTAGCAAATACCCAGAAGGCTTTGGCAGAAGGGGATTTTGAAAAAGCCAAATCTGAAGTAGGACAGGTGAAAACAACAATCGGAAATATGTCTGAGATGTTGAAATCAGTGACAATTCTAAGAAGAATTGGTTTTTTAAATCAGCCTTTATCGATAGCAGATGAAGCGGTATCAGTAATAGGGGAGGGCGTAGATGGTATTGACCACGCAATTGTCGGAAGTGAAGCTTTGTTTCAGACCACCAAAATCGTTTCTGGGGAAGATAGATCAGATCCAAAGCCATTGTATGAAAAAGCCCAAATTGAACTGGTTTCCGCGAGTGAAAAGATATCAAAAGTGAATGCCAAACTGAAAGATGAAAGTTTCTTAGATAATTTTCCTTTAGTAGTTCGTGAAAGATTGGTGGATTTGCAAGGTAGGATTGGGCTTTATCAAAAGTTGGTAGATCAGGCACGGGTGGCTGCTATTTTGCTACCTGAAATTACGGCAATAGAAGGTAAAAAATCTTATTTGGTATTATTACAAAACAATCTTGAGCTTCGCCCAGCGGGTGGCTTTATTGGTTCATATGGCAAATTTGATTTTGAAAACGGTCGTTTAGCTGGTATAAAGGTTGATGATATTTATGCTTTGGATGGTCAATTAAAAGATGTAATAGAGCCGCCGGTTGAAATTAAAACTCATTTAAATGTAGATCGCTGGTATTTGAGAGATTCAAATTATGATCCTGACTTTCCGACTTCAGCAAAACAAGCCAGTTTTTTCTTTAAAAAAGAGGGTGGTGATCTCATAAACGGTGTTGTTGCTTTAGATCTAACAGCATCAAGCAAATTATTAAATGCCGTTGGAGGGCTTGATTTACCTGAATATGGTGAGAGTGTAGATGGAGACAATTTGTTTGAACGAGCAATTTCACACGCTGAGGTGGGATTCTTCCCGGGGTCACAAGCCAAGAAAAACTATTTAGTATCATTGCAGACACAACTTTTTAATAAGGTTTTTTATCTATCCAAACAAAATTGGCCGGCTATTATTCAGGCACTAGGATCTTCTCTTGAACAGAAGCATTTAATGGTCTATATGGAGGATCCTAAACTTTTTTCTTATTTAGCTTCTCAGAATTGGGCTGGAATAATGCCTCGTGGAGGAGCGAAAGTAGTAGGGGAAACACATGACTTTTTGGCAGTTAATGAAGCCAATCTTTCAGCCAATAAATCCAATTATTATCTTAAAAGGGTTTTAAACCTGGAAACAAATTTTGATAAAGATGGGGGAGTAAAGCATACTTTGCGAATATCATACAACAACACTTCTCCTTCAAGTGTATTCCCTGCTGGTACTTATAAAAACTTTTTTAGAATATATCTGCCTTTGGGTACTAAGATTTCCAAAATGATGATAGGGGAGAGTGACATCACTTCACAGCTTGTAGCTTTTTCAGATTATGGGAGATCTGGTTATTCAACTTTTTTTGAAGTTGCTCCTCAAGAAACCAAAAATATGGTAGTTGAATATGGATTGGCAGAACCTTTGGCATTAAAAAATGGAGCAGTCGATTATCGTTTGGACATACTGAAACAGGCCGGAAGCATTGCAGATCCATTTAACTGGACACTGAATTATCCGATTAATTACGAAATTTCCGATATCACTGAGCAATCTTCATCTCAGACACAACAGCTTAAGATTTCCAGTGATCTCTTGGAAGACAGGTCTTTCCAATTAAAAGTTAAACAGAAATAAAATTTCTAATTAGTCTGATTTCTAATGTCTAAACAATATCAAAAAATTTAATTTTTTAGAAATTACTAATTAGAAATTAGAACTTCCCTTCTACTTATCCACCGGACTCTTAGAATTATAAATTTCGAATTATGAATTATGAAATATTGCTTTTGAAGCTAATTGATATGGTTGGGTTCTTCTATTTTCGGTTATCCTCCGGACTCTTTTGCACGTCGAGGTCGAAATAGGGATAAGCAATAAGAACAGGAGTAATAAGTAAAAATATCATTTTTTTGCTTTTTGCTTATGCCTTATCACTAGCCTTGAATTCAGGAGGCTAAACGTGATATAGTACTCCCCATGGACAAGATTAATTTAAAAGCACAAGAGCGAACAGTTATGGGAAAGAAAGTCAAAGCTTTACGAAAGGCCGGTATTATCCCAGCTCATGTTTTTGGAAATACTAAAGAGGTGGAACATGTTCAGGTTGATGCGAAAGACTTCATGACTGTATTACAACAGGCTGGTGAGACTGGTTTGATCAATTTGCGAATAGGTGAAGAAAAAGTTAGGCCAGTACTGATCCGAGAAACTGATTTTGATCCTCGTAGTGGCAACCTTACTCATATTGGATTTTACCAGGTTAATTTAAAAGAAAAAGTTACAGTTCCAGTGCCAATCGTTTTAATTGGAGAGGAACCAGAATCTGTTAAAATGGGCGAACATATCGTTTTACAAAATCTGTCTGAGGTTCAAGTAGAGGCTTTACCGGGAGATTTGATTGAGAATATTGAGGTTAATATTGAGGTTTTGAAAAATGTTGATGATGCGATCACGGTTGATCAACTTAACTACAATCGCGAATTGCTTACTGTTTTAGCGGAAGGTGAGGAAGTGGTTGTTAAATTGGCTCCGGCAGTCACTGAAGAGATGAAAGCAATGTTGGAAGAAGCTGATGCAGAAGTAGCTGCAGCTGCTGAAGAAGCAGAAGCTGCAGAAGGTGAAGAAAAAGCTGAAGGTGAAGAGGGTGAATCTACTGAAGGCGAAGGTGAAGGTGAATCAACTGAATCTGCCTCCGATGAATCTTCGTTGGACAAGGAAAAATCTGAATCTGCTGAATAAGTATCTGTATGTCCTCTATATCTGAGCTAGAATCCAGAGTTAATGCAATTGAAAAACGGAATCAACAAGTTGAATTAGACAAAGCATGGGAGGGTTCTTGGACACGTAAGCTTTTAGTCATTGCATTCACTTATTTCTCAATATCTTTATACCTCTATTTCATAGTTGGAATTGACCCCTGGATCAATGCCATAGTCCCAGCATTAGGATTTCTTTTATCTACCCTAACACTTCCCTATTTTAAAAAATGGTGGATTATGACATTCTATAAAAAGAATGGTATTTAAAAATTTCGTCACCTCTTTTGTTCGCCAATGGAATTTTGTTCGTTCTGAAACTCTAGAAATACTGGATTCTTTAGATGATCAGCAACTTCTCTTTCAGCCAACTGGAACTGATACCTGGCAACCTTTGTATTATCAGTTCGCTTGTATTGCTCGAACTCAGATGGTTTATGCTAAAGCTATTAAAGAAGGAAAAATGGATTTTAAATGGTTTGAGAGTGAGGATTTTCCCGATAAACATATGTTTAAAACGAAATCAGAGCTTAAGCAGATGTTGGATAAAGCAGATAAACTTTGGAGTGCGGCTATTGTTGAGCAAAGAAGAAATGAAGAGTTTCAAATAGCCTGGCCTGGTTTCAAGCAATCACTTCCTAACCATATTGTTTCTCTTATTTCACATGAACGGATTCACCATGGAGAGTTGATAAGTTACTTGACTATAGGTGGATTTGACTTACCTGAAAACTTTAAACAAAATTGGGCGCTTTAAGACTGGATAGTAGGCCATTTGGTGATCATGATGGATTTTCCTTCATGAGGGAGCTTTTGCCAGAGTTCTTCTGTGATGAACGGCATATAAGGATGAAGAAGTTCAAGGGAGGTTCGGAAAACATACTCTAAAACCGGTTGCGCTTCAGCTCTGCGCTCTTTAGTTGATTCAATATAAACATCGGCAAATTGGTGCCAAATAAATTCATAGAGGGCTTCGGCTCCGTCATGGAAGCGGAATTGTTCGATGGATTGGGTTACTTTCTTAGTTGTATCGTTTAGTTTATTTAGTATTGCCTGATCATCGGTGTGTAATTGTTGAATTGTTGAATTGTTGAATTGTTGAGGGACTTCCAGCGATTTTGCGTCTTCGGGTTTGAATTCGATAAGGAAACGACCGATGTTCCAGAGTTTGTTGGTGAATTTTCGCATGGCGTCTAGTTTTGGATAAGAGAGTGCTTGGTCGTGACCAAAAGCAGTTCCGTAGACCAAGGCCATACGGGCAGCATCAGCACCATACTGGTCAACTATTTCCATAGGAGACACCACATTGCCTTTAGATTTAGACATTTTTTTACCGAGAGGGTCGTTTACTAAACCGTGCAAAGCAACGTCGGTAAAAGGAACTTTACCTGTGACCAAAAGTCCCATCATCACCATTCGTGAGACCCAGGCTTTGAGGATGTCATAACCAGTTTCCATGACAGAGGTAGGATAGTACTTTTCAAAGTCACCTGGCTTGGTAGTTTGTAAAGTTGCAAATGGCCACTGTCCGGAGGAAAACCACGTGTCAAAGGTATCCGTATCACGTGTGATATTTGACGCGCCACAGTGCAGGCAGGCTTCGGGGATTTCTCCTTCAGTGATTGACCACTGATTACACGTTTCACAGTACCAAGCTGGTATCCGAATACCCCAGATATTCTGACGGGAGATATTCCAGTCTTTTAAGTTTTCCAACCATTGGTAGTAAAGAGTAGCGTAGTTGGCTGGATGGATTTTAATCTCCCCTTTCTTGACTGCGTCGATAGCTTGGTGTTTGAGATCCTGAACATTGAGATACCATTGTTCCATTGGTAAAGGTTCGAGGATTGTTCCACATTTATAGCAGGTGCCAACTCGGTTTTGGTACTGGTCATCGATTTTTTCAATTAACCCCTTTTCCTGCATTTCTTCAACTACAGCTTGCCGGGCTTCCAATACTTTCATTCCGGAAAATTTTCCCGCATGTTCATTCATCCGCCCATCAAAACCAATAACTTGCTTCATCTCAAGATTATGGCGCCTACCTGTTTCAAAATCATTAAAGTCATGAGCAGGAGTGATCTTTACTATACCGGTGCCAAACTCGGGATCGACTGATTCATCAGCAATAACCTTGATTTTTGCTGGTCCCAAAACGGTTTCGATCTCGAGCTCTTGTCCAATGTATTGCTGGTAACGTTTGTCTTCAGGATGAACGGCAACGGCGGTATCACCAAATTTAGTTTCGGGTCTAGTAGTTGCTAAAACTAAAGAACCGTATTTAATGTAATAAAGAGAACTGGTTCGGTCTTCGTACGCTACTTCGAGGTCTGAGAAACCAGTACCATGTTTGGTGCAGTAATTGACCAGTCGGTTGGAACGATAGATCATTCCCTGATCTGACATCTTTTTGAATGTTTTATAGACCACTTTAACTACATCCGGATCGAGGGTGAATTTTTCTCGGGACCAATCTACTGAAAAACCAAGACGGCGGAGTTGATTTTCCATTTTAGATTTGTTGGACTGAACATAATCCCAGATCATCTGATAAAGGGTTTCTCTGTCAAAGTCAAAACGGGATTTACCTTCTTTGGCAAGATTTTTTTCAAAAACTACCTGAGTTTCAAAACCTGCATGATCAGATCCTGGAACCCACAAAGCGGCATCACCTTTCATGCGATGGTAACGAACCATGATGTCTTCAATACTCATCATGGCGTGACCAAAGTGCAAATCAGCATTGGCATTGGGTGGGGGGAGAATGATGGTGAATGGTTTACCGTCAGGATTTATCTCAGGTTGAAAAAATCCTGAGTCTTCCCAGAATTGGTACCACTTTTCTTCAACTTCATTTTGGTTATAAATTTTATCCATATTAGAAATAAGCAATAAGAACAGATAAGTGCATAAAAAAACACGCAAAATCCCATTGTTGGGACGAGCGTGTCGTGGTACCACCCAAATTACTTCTTAATTAAGCTGTATCGGGCAAACCCGGAAAGTTCTACTAGGCAATGCCGTTCTTCTTTCAAACACAGGGGACGTTATTTCCTGATAAAAGTATTATACAGCTTAAAAAGATGAATTTCCAGTTTGAGGAAGGACGTGTTTAGTTTTGACATATTGTAGTATTACCCGATTAATGTCAAACGTAAAAGAAGGTTTGGTTGGATTTAGATCCTGCGAACCGGGCATAATTTCTCCAAAGGTGATAGTCTCATTAACCAAGTCAGTTTTTAAGCCACTTTGGCGAGTAAAAGCGAGAAAACGATGTGAACCAGCATTTTCAATATATAATCCTTCATATCCAACTCTTCGCATTTCTGATCCGGAGGCTATTTCTATTGCGTCAATTGCAGAATATTTACCATTTTTGTGACTTAATATATATTCACCCTCTTTTGATTGAGACATTAAGCAAATATAAAATTGTTATAGGGATTTGTCAATATGTATTAAAGTGATAAGTTCGGATTGGCCTGGATATTTATAGCATCTTCTATGGGGTTTGTGAAGAATGCTGCTGCTGCAACCATAGCTGCATTATCACCGCAGTATTTTAACTCTGGAAAGTGCAAAGAGATCTTAATTCCTAAATCTTGAATCTTAAATCTTAATTCCTCTCTTAGCTTTTGGTTGGCGCTGACACCGCCACCGACAATGATGGTTGAGACATTATTGTCCTGAGCGGCTTTGATGGTTTTTTTTACTAAAGATTTGACGATAGTATTTTCCAGTGTGGCACATAGATCTTTCGCTTCCTGAGTGCCATTTTCAATGTTTTTTTCTTTGACTATATTGAGAAAAGCTGTCTTAAGTCCGGAAAAAGAAAAATCAAAATCATGAGAGTTATTCATTGGTAAAGGTAATTGGAATTTTTTAGGATCACCCTCTTTGGCCAGTTGAGAGATTTTTGGCCCGCCTGGGTAGGAGTAACCCAAAAGCCGGGCACATTTATCAAAACATTCACCTGCGGCATCGTCTCTGGTGCCGCCAATATAGAGATAGTTGTGGTGAGACTTGAATAAAACTAAATCCGTGTGACCTCCAGAGACAAGTAAACCAATACATGGAAACTGCGGAGCTGTGTTTGCTGATTGCTGAGAGCTGATGGCTGATGACTGTATCCAATTCGCATAGTAATGACCTATGAGATGATTAATAGCCAATAACGGTTTATTCCAGGTTAATGCTAGGGTTTTAGCTGTTTCAACTCCGACAAGTAGTGAACCGATTAAACCAGGTCCATAGGTTACTGCTATAGTGTCTATTTGGTTGACTTGCTGTTTTAAGCTTTCAGAGGGAAAAGCTTGATTTAAAGCCTCTTTTAACACAGGGATCATCGCCTTAACTTGTTCTCTGGCGGCTTGTTCTGGGATAATACCACCAAATTTAGCCTGGATTTCGGCAGAGGAAGCTATAACACTTGATAATACTACCATCTCGTCGCCGGTTTTTTTTAATATGGCAGCCGCTGTTTCATCACAGGAGGTTTCGATTCCGAGAATAATTTGGTAATGGTTCATGTCTGTATTTTATCAGTGGAGGTGAGAGGTTGGAAGTGTGAAGCTGGATGATGGAAGTGAGAAGTGTGACAAATCATGTTATCAAGAATTCAATATCTAGTTTCACATTTCTAACTTCTCACTTCTAGATAAGCTTT
>CAYOMO010000026.1:5455-14282 GCA_964405065.1 uncultured Gammaproteobacteria bacterium | reverse complement strand
TCCGCCGCGATTGCCACCTCGTCCGCCGCGATCTCCACCGCGTCCGCCTCGGTCTCCACCGCCAAATCCACCACTACGTCCTCCGCGATCTCCACCACCAAAACCTCCTCGACCTCCACCACTTGGGCGTTTTTCAGTTTCAGGTTTTCTATCATCGCCAAAAAGCATTGAAAGAGATACTTTACCCATTGGATCGACATCGATCACTCGCACTTTAACAGTTTGTCCCATTTCAACTACATCTTCTGGTCTTTCAACTCGCTCAGGTGCCATTTGTGATACATGAACAAGTCCATCTTTACCTGGCATGATCTCAACAAAAGCTCCAAATGGCTCAATTCGAACCACTTTTCCTTCATATTCTTCATCAGGCATAATCTTTTTAAACATTCCAGTAATTCTATCTAAAGCAGCTTGAATAGCTACTGGATCCATTGATGACACCATTACAGTACCATCGTCTTCAATATCGATCTGTGCGCCTGTTTCAGCAATGATACCGTTGATATTTTTACCACCTGGACCAATCAGCATCCCGATCTGGTCTGGCTGGATATGAGTGATTTCAATCTTTGGAGCATATTTTGACAACTCATTGGCTTTTGGCATTACTTCTCGCATCTTGTCCAAGATAGATTCTCTAGCTTGTTTACCTTGTCTTAATGCTTCTTTAATAATGTCAAATGTCAAACCATGCAGCTTGGTATCCATCTGAATACCAGTAATACCATTAACAGTACCTGCTACTTTAAAGTCCATCTCCCCATAAAAATCTTCAGTTGCCTGCATATCAGTGATAACTTGGAACTTTTTAGGATCATTATGGTCAGTGATCAGACCAAGTGCAATACCAGCAACTGGTTCAATTGGGATACCTGCATTTAACATGGCTAAAGTAGAACCACTAATTGCGGCCTGTGATGTAGAAGCATTCGCTCCTAAAATCTCAGATACCACTCGAATGGCATAAGGAAATTCTTGTTCTGAAGGAAGCACACCAACCAAAGAGATCTCACCCAAGTTTCCATGACCGATATCGCGTCTGTTTGGAGAACCCAATCTTTTGACTTCACCTGAAGCAAAAGGATTGATACTCATATTGTAATAATGCATAAATCGCTTTTTGCCTTCACCTTCCATTCCTTCCAAAGTCTGAGATACGGAAAGTGGTCCTACTGTAGCAATAGAGAGTGACTGAGAAGCTCCTCTTTGGAACAAAGCTGAACCATGAGCTCGTGGCAAAAGTCCAACTTCCATAGTGATCTCACGAATCTCTTCCATCTTTCTACCATCAACTCTTTTACCTTTATTCAAAATAGTGTCACTCATGATTTGTTTAGCAACTTTGTCAAAAACGGTCGAAATCTGATTTGAAGTCAGTTGTTCTGCATATTCTGTAGTAACTTCATCTTTGATCAAAGATGCGGTGGAATCATGCCAAGTGTGTTCTGTATCAAACAAAGCTTTGGTAATTCTATCTTCAACATCTTTTTTAACAGTTTCAAGTAAAGCCTCATCAACACCATCCAGATTGGATTTATATGATTGTTTCTCTTTTCCAGCCTCTTTAGTAAAATCAGTGATCAAATCAACAATTGGTTGTGCAGCTTCGTGAGCTTTTTGCAATGCTTCAAACACTCTCTCATCTTTAGCTTGTTTAGCTTTAGCCTCAATCATCGGCACCAATTCTTTAGACGAGGCAACTACAACTTCCAAAGTCAGATCTGGGATCTGAGTCATTTCCGGATCAACAATTAACTCACCATTTAATTCACCAACACGAACTCCAGCCAAAGGACCTGCCCATGGGACCGAAGAGATCGACAAAGCTGCTGAAGCAGCTGTCATAGCCAATATAACTGGATCATTGATCGAGTCATAAGATAAAACAGTAATAATCACTTGAACTTCGTTTTCAAAATCTTTCGGGAAAAGTGGACGAATAGAACGGTCAATTGCTCGACCTGACAAAATAGATTTTTCTGAAGGTCGACCTTCTCTTTTAATAAACTTTTGTGGAGTAATCCGGCCCGAAGCGTAATGTTTTTCAACATATTCTACAGACAGAGGAAAATAACCAATAGATTCTTTAAGCGGTTTGGTTGCTACAGTTGCCAGCACTACAGTCTCCCCTTGAGTAGCCATCACAGCAGCGTCTGCCTGTAAAGCCAGCTTACCTGTTTCTAGTTTCAAGGTTTTTCCGTTTATTTCGATTTGTTTTGTAATAACTTTTTGCATTTCTAAAATTCTACGAGTTGCTAAGAAGTATAGTACCTTTATTTAAGCACCTTCTCGGTAATAATTAAGTATGAGTATTGTATAGCAAAAAACTTCTAAATACTACCCACCAATAATAACTCGTGTTTTTAAGAGGGATGAAGAAACTGTGTAACTGGAGTTAATATCAAAGATTAACTGCAATTTCCAATCTCCCATCTCACTCTTACAAAAGCATTATAACCGAGAACTTCCCTTTTTGCAACTACAGGATAATTGGAATGTCAAATACTACCAATACCAAATGACAAATGTCCAATTAAGAAATCTCTCGCAAATAGTATTCAACTTGTTTAGTGGGTAATCCAAGAGTGTTATATCGCTCCAAAATTTCACTATCTTTTGTACCAGCGGCTCGCCATTTGGTAGCTGTTTCTTTGATGAATTCATGGATTTCATGCGGAAAAACGATCCAAGCGATTGTTTCAGCACTTACATAATCAGGCTTAATTATTGAATGTGGTTTGTAAAATAAAGCTGCTGTATCTACCCTTTTTGCTCCATATGTTTCTAATAAAAGCTTTTTAGCAAAATCGTATGTCTCCCCGGTATCAACCACATCGTCAAAAAGTAAAACAGTTTTTCCCTGTATATCCACAGTCAGAGGTTCAATAATTTCCGGTTCATTTGCTTTCTGATTAATACCTTTATACAGTTTAATTCTCAAACTACTCAATTCATCCATCTGCAATCCATCTACAAAAGCCCGAGCCCAAGTCAAACCGCCTTTTGATAAAGCGATAACCCGGTCATATTTTTGACCAGACTCTTTCACCACTTTGATCAACTCAAAATTCACCTCTCCCATCTGATCCCACGAAGGAACGATATAGGAAGCAGGATCACTAGGAAAAGAAAATACTTTAAAGGAAACAACTGACATTATTTGGAGAGGCCAAGTTTGGAAATAACTGATTGATATCTTTCTTGATCTTTTTTCAGCAAGTACTGAAGCAGTCTTCGTCTTTTGTTAACCATAGACAAAAGTCCTCGTCGTGAATGAACGTCGTGAGTGTGTTGTTTTAAATGATCAGTGAGGTTTTTGATTTGCTCTGTCAAAAGTGCAGCCTGCACTTCAGGAGAACCAGTATCGCCTTTGTGGGTGGCGAATTTATCAATTATTTGTTGTTTAATTTTTGGATCGAGTGGCATTTCTTGTTTGTATCTAGCAGCTAGAATCTAGTAGCTAGTTGGTATCTCCTTTCTTTTCTAAAATTCGGGCTTATGTTTTGTGATGGAAAAACTTCGATACCAAGAAGTAATTCCAATTCAACTTTCAAATTCTAACAGACTAAGCACAAAATAGCAACTACTAACCGTTCGGTATGATTTTTATTCCATCAAAAAGAGGTATGATCTTTGCTGGAGATGGATAATTCACCCCTATTAACCGTAAATTCCTAGCTCCGCAAGGAAAACAACATTCAGATGGATTTACACATCCATTAAAACGACCTCTAACCATATTACTATCAGATCCAACATAATCCATCAACATCGCATCAACTACATCCTTTAATGGATTTTTTGAACTAGCTAATATTTCATGACAATCTCGAGCTATGCCTACTAGTTCTGAAAGAACTTGCCTTCTTTTTTGGGGACTTTTTAATACAGAATCAACCGTTAATATAGCTGCTATAGATAATTCCCTAACCAGACCCAATTTATTTAAAGGACGTTCGTTATCTCTAACCACATGCAATCGACGATCCTTTTTCCACATATCTATATCTTAACCTAAACTTCCACCTTTAAATATTTTAGGAACTAACCAATCTGGAGTTGGGTTGGCTTCAACTTCTGGATTTGAAGACATTACAGCTTCTCCAGCTGGTTGTTCTTCCGGTGAGGATTGTGGTTTACTGTCTTGAACAGGTAGCACTTGAGCTACTGGCGTCTGCTGAGCTGGGGTGGCTGTCGGCTGATCGCTGACAGCTGAAGGCTGTACCACTGCTGAATCATGAGTCGTATTTCCCACAATCGGGGTTTCTGGCATCTGTTCAACATTAAAAATCTGTTTTAAATCATAAGCACTATCTGGTTTATTGGCTTGCTGAATAGTATTTAAAAGTCCACTTACATCCACTTTTTCTTCCTGAACCGGAGCTGGTTGTGACACTACCGAAACCTGCGGAACTGAGTTGGCTGATGACTGATCGCTGACAGCTGATTGCTGACTATCACCAAATGAACCAAAGTTAAAAGTTGGACCACTAGCCGGTGCACCAAATGGATCATTTGCAGGAGTTGCTGGAGCCTGCGGAGCTGGGGTTGCTGTTATCTGTTGACTGCTTTGTGCTGAGATTGTCGAAACATCAGCTGCTGGCTGACTGAAAGCTTGTCCACCCGGGTTCAAAAAAGGATTACTATACAAATCATTCACCGGAGCTTCAACAGCAGGCTGAACCTGTGCTTGAACTGGCTCTGGATTTACTACTGGCTGAGGAGCAACAGCTACTGGTGGCTCTACAACCTGCAGAGCTGGGTTCGCGGACGGCTGATCGCTGACAGCTGAAGGCAGGTTATTAAACTGAATCTGATTGGTTTCAGACTGAGCTTCAGCCGACTCAACTACTGGCACCTGCAGAGCTGGGTTTGCGGACAGCTGATCGCTGACAGCTGATTGCTGACCAACCACTCCCCCTTCTGGCAATTTACCACCTGCTTGCATAGCAGTAGCAACTGCAACGAAAGTATCTGGATTTACATTTTGAGTTAAATTATGAGTTGTCGTATATATTCCAGCTACTAAATTCGAAGCAATGTCACCATCCATTTCAACTCCAATCTGTTTTAAGATCTGAACTGTCATTTCTGACAATGAAGATGCCTGCGGATCAACGATATTGATATTACCAAACTGGCTATTTGAAGCCTCATTGTCGATATTTACAATCGTCGATTTACTAAACAAAGCCGCATTTTTGAGATAAATCTGCCCCAATTCATCCAGTGAATCAGCATCAACAGTGATAATCAGATCAAAGCCACTTGTTTCATGACCATATGTGACATTGGTAGGCTCAAATCTTTGACCAGGAACAACATGGAAAACTAAGTTTAAAGCTGAACCTTCTGGGTTCCAATCTAGTTTTTCCAAAGCTGGTACGGTATTCATCTGTCCCGAAGGGTCTACTACTCCATCCAATTTGATAACAAAGTTACCTTCACCAGAAGTTGGAACCGTATTTTTAATATCACCTACACCATACAAGTGCGAATGTGAAACTAAAGGAGTCCCTTCACTCACCACAGACACAGTTTTACCCATTTTCTGTATAGTTAAAGCCATTGCTAAAGCTGAAGCTAAAGAATCAACCGATAAATTTTTAGAAAGCGCCAGCAAAACACGCTTACTTGAAGCAAGTTTTGCAGAAAAATCACCTAATTGGGTCAAATAATCAGCCATGAATATATATATTATAGCACATTTAAGCCTATAATACAAATCCTTTCTTCATCCCTAGAATAGTTTTTAGTTAAGTTTTGTAGCTACTATTAAATATTTTTGCGATTCCTAACAGCTTAAATTATCCGCGTTTGTTTATCTGATCTTTACCATGTTTTCGCAGATCTCGTGGCAATAAAGCACGGCTAATTCGGCTTCTACTTTCCTCAAGTAACCATTCGTCAAGTTTATCAATACCATGCGGATCACGCGTACTTACTGCAAAAATACCTATTCCAATTCTATCCTTATCATATTTAGACTTAACGTACGCAGCAGGTGGCTCAACATACGAACTACCAATCAAAAATGGTGCATGCTCAGCAATGTAAGCCACAGAATCAACACCAGTCATACTATGTGTTTCTTTTACGTTGGTACTAGTAGGAGCAAAATCAATATTCACTTCTAAATGGGTTGAACCCATTTTAATATGCTCAGTAACATTATTCTCAGGATCGGAAATCAATACTAAACCTTTATATTCGTCATATAAACAATATCCTGTTAATATCTGACGTACCTTTAAATTTTCGTCATTGCCATAAATATTTACATTACTATATGTAGAAAAAGTAGTCTCAACTTTCCCATAATAATTCCATACTTTTTCCCTAATCTGGTCTAACTTTGATTTTACACCAAACATCTGCAACGCTTCTGCAGCCTGATTACTAAAAGCATCTTGTTCTTGTGCATATCTATCCCTCAGTTCTCTTATGTAATTTTCTCTAGCAATTCGTACCTGCTGGTGGTCTTTTTTAGCTTGATCTACTTGTTTTTTCCCCAAATATGTAGCCTCATCTACAACTTGGCCAAGTTGGGTTGAAAAAGAACCTGAAACATTTCTCCCCAACATTCTTCTTATTACCTTACCTATTTCAGGATTTGAGAAAAAGCCTCTATCACTTCCCGGATTTTGATCAGCAGTCATAAAAGCAGTATAATTTTAAATTTTTTTTTGTCAACTTAGAGAGTTCTAAAGCTTTGGATAAGATCGCCTACTCTAAAATCAATCTCAGAATCAAACATAATCCCGCATTCATCACCTTTTTCGACTCTCGTCACCTCATCCCGGACTTTTTTCAAAGACTTGATCTTACCTTCACCAATGATCTCTTCACCCCGCACTACTTTCACCTTAGGACCTTTAGTGATGGTACCATCAAGTACTTTACAACCGGCAATTCGCTCAGTTTTACCAAAAGGAAACTGGGCAATGATCTGGGCTGTGCCAAAAATTTCTTCCAAGGCACCTACTTTTAACATCCCCTCTACCACATCTTCCAGCTCTTCGATCAGCTCATAGATAATTGTATATGTCCGAACTAAAACACCCTCTGTCTCGGCAATTTTTGTCGCTGAAGGCACCATTTTTACTCCAAAACCAATCACAATCGCCCCAGTAGAAGCAGCCAGACTGATATCTTTATCTGTAATGTCACCAGTCGCTTTATCTATCACTTTCACTACTTCCCGTTCATCATTAAAAGCTTCCAATGCCCCTTCTATCGCTTCCAGCGAACCTTGCTTATCAGCTTTAACTACCACATTTAATACCGCCTGATCTTTTTGTTTCATTTTTTCTAAAAGAGACAGCATCTGCTCCTGTTTAGCCTCAATAGCCGCTGAGCTGTCACCTAAAACACCACCAACTGGCGGAACCACTTCCAAACCTAAAAGCTCAACAGGTGTTGAAGGGCCTGCTTCATCCATCTGTTTACCGGTAAAATCTACCAATGTTCGGATTTTACTTGCCGCTCCGGCGATCTTAATCTGCTGATTTTTCTTTAAAGTACCATTTCGGATAATCACGGTCGCAATCGGACCTTTAAACTTATCGATATTTGATTCAATCACTACCCCCTCAGCAGGTAAAGCTGGATCTCCTTTAAAATCGTTTACTTCTGCCACCAACTGCAAGATTTCCAACAATTTATCCACACCTTCACCAGTTTTAGCACTAAGCTGTACAATCGGCACATCTCCGCCGTATTCTTCAATCAAAACCTCATGATCTGACAGCTGTTTTTTAAGTTTTTCCATCTGAGCTACTTTGTTGATTCCAGGAATATCGATCTTATTTACCGCTACTACCATAGCAACACCTGCTTTTTTGATATGTTTGATAGCTTCAACAGTCTGAGGCATGATGCCATCATCTATAGCCACCACCAAAACCGCGATATCCGCTACCTGGGCTCCCCGGGAACGCATTTTTTCAAAGGCTGCATGACCAGGTGTATCAATAAAAGTAATTAATTTATCTTCGTAAGTCACTTGATAAGCACCAATAGCTTGAGTAATACCACCATGCTCTTTTTGGGCAACCGCAGCTTTCCGGATAAAATCCAGCAAGGTAGTCTTACCATGATCAACATGGCCTAAAATAGTAACAATTGGTGGTCTGCTTTGTTCTGACATTTGTAATTTCCTTTCTTATCTTACGTCATCCTCGCGATTGCGGGGATCCACAAACCATAAATCTTCCAAATAGAAGGTTTATTTTATCTAAGTTAATTCTAGCGTATAAATTCCGGCTTTTGCGGGAATGACGTTAGACTCTTACTCGAGTACAAAAAAACCGCCTTCACGGCGGTGTCTGAGAGAGAAAGGGTTTTTTAAATTGTGTTTACTTTTTAAACATAATTTTATTTCTCTTCAGAATCGCCTTGAGCTGCTTCTTTAGCATTTCGTTCTTCTTCTACTTTATCAAAAGCTGATTCATCAGCAACAGCTACATCTTCTGAGCTTCCAGCAGATTCAGAAACACCGGTGTCTGACTGTTCACCAGAAGCCATCAAATCACCCTCACTTTTATCTTTCATTTCCGGATCAACTGACATATCAGCTTCAGCATCAGCCACTGCTTCACCTGCTTCTTCAGTAGTAGGTTCAGGCTGAGTAGCACCGTCTACACTTTCTTCTTTGGTTGCTTCATCAATAGCTTCTTCAACATGATCTACAGCTTCTGTTGGAGTCTCAGCTTTAACTTCTTCGTCAGCTTTTACTTCTTCTGATTTATCTGATTTCATCGGATTTGATCCGGTTTCATCAGATCGAGGTTCAGGTGTAGTCCCGTCAGAATTCATCCCAGTT
>CAYOMO010000026.1:0-5445 GCA_964405065.1 uncultured Gammaproteobacteria bacterium | reverse complement strand
ATTTCCTTCAATATCAATTTTCCAACCAGTTAATTTAGCTGCCAATCTCACATTTTGACCACCTTTACCGATAGCCAACGATAGTTGGTTGTCAGAAACTTTGACTTTAGCTGTTTTTTCTTCTTCATTCAGATCAACTTCAACATCTTTAGCCGGAGACAAAGCTGCAGCAATAAATCTGGCTGGATCTCCTGAATGCAAAATAATATCGATTTTTTCTTCACCGAGCTCATTAATAACAGCTTGTACCCGAACTCCTTTTTGACCAACTAAGGATCCAACCGGATCAATGCCATCCTGAGAAGATGTCACCGCCACTTTACAACGGCCACCAGCTTCACGGGCAATTTCACGAATATCAACTGCACCAGACTGAATTTCTGGAACTTCCAAAGCAAACAATCCTTTTACCAGACCAGCATCAGCTCTAGAAACTACAACCTCTGGACCTCGGTTGGTCTCACGGATCTCTTTAATAAAAAATTTCATCCGCTGATTTTGGCCATAAAACTCCCCCCGAACCTGTTCAGATGGAGGTAGTACCCCTTCAGCCCGACCTAAATCAACAAAATAGGTATTTCCTTCTTGTCTTTGAACATTTCCAGAAATGACAGTTCCTACTTTTTGTTCATATTCCTCAACAATTGCTCCTTTTTCAGCTTCATGAAGTTTTTGAGTGATTACTTGCTTCGCTGTTTGAGCAGCAATTCGGGCAAAACCAGGAGGTGTAATGTTGTCTTCACCTCGGAAAATAGAGATCTCACCAGAGGCACCATCAAGCTTAACTTCCAATTCCTCTAAATCTTCCGGGACTGGCTCATTTCGAAAAGACAAATCTTTTCTATAAGCAGCCAAAGCTGCCTGCTTGATAGCATCTATAATAATAGAAGGATCAACTCCCTTTTCGGAAGCGATTTGATTGATTGCAGCTGCAAATTCAGTTCGTGCTTGTGTTGCCATTTTCGTAATTTGTGATACGAGATACGCAATACGAAAATTTATTCGTGTTGCATTTTACGTGTCACGTTTCTCCTTTCTTAAAAAAAGAGGCGGACCTCAGGTCCACCCAATCTCTAAGAGGTTAAGTTAAAGATATTCTAGCCCTTCAGCCTCGGAAAGTCAAGTTGCGTACCTGTTCAAGCTTTAAAACCAGCCAGCTTTTTTCTTTCCTTTAGCAGATTTTAGTGCAGCCAATTGTTCATACAGTTTTTTCTCTTCACCACTTACTGATGAGGGTACTTCCAATCTCACCCTGACATAATGATCTCCCATACCGCCTCTGGATAAATTGGCTACTCCTTTACCCTTGATGCGAATTAAAGATCCCGGCTGAGTCCCCGCAGGCACTTTAATCGTCACTTTTCCTTGAACAGTCTCAACACCAATCGTATCTCCCAATACTACTTGTGGAATCTCTAGCTTGGCTTCAGTAAAAATATCTGCTCCTTCACGAATAAATTTAGTGCTTTTTTGCACCCGAAACACAATATCCATCTCCCCAAAACGCATTCTGGTGCCATCATCCACACCAGCTGGAATCTTTACTTTCATCCTTTTACGATCGATTTTTCCATCTCTAGATTGTGACTGAACTTCAATCTCTTTCTCAGCCCCCTTTATCGCATCATCAAAACTGATTTGTAGTTGATAGGTCGGTCTTCTGGGCCCAAATCCTCCGCCTGACATACCAAAAATTTGATTGAAAAGATCAAACGGATCTGAAAAACCAAAATCCTCTCCGCCACCATTTTGAGACCATTGGTAAGAAAATCCGCCCTGGCCGAAAGGATTAAAACCTTCACCAAATGGATTTCCACCGCCACCAAAACCACCAGCCCCTCTGTCAAAAGCCGCGTGTCCAAATTGATCATAGGTTTGTTTTTTCTGAGGATCCGAAAGTACCTGATATGCTTCTGAGATCTCTTTAAATTTATCCGCTGCACCTGGTGATTTATCAACATCCGGATGATGCTGACGAGCCAATTTGCGGTAGGCTGACTTGATCTCCTGTTCAGAAGCTCCTTTTTTTAGACCTAATACTTCGTAATAATCTCTTTTTGTAGCCATATTTTTAATGAAAGACGGGTACCACAAGTATCACGAGTACCACACGCTGTTCATTCTATCATTCCTGTGGAATTTCAATATTCATCCACACATCATCCTTTTCACACCAATAAACTCTCCGCCAGTATTTCTTATTATTTTTAAAGTCATTACTCGTATCAATCCCACTTAGAACCATCTGCTCTTTGCATATTGGACAATTTGTATTAATTTCAATATTATCCATAATTAAGATATTTCTCCACGCGCTCCGCTTGGTCGAAAAGGAAGTTATTTTCTTGTTCGAGCGAGTCATCGAGTCGAGAACTACAATTATACTTTAAATTTTAAAAAACCCCGGTTGCCCGAGGTTCATATGATACAATTAATTTAGTTCCTATTCATGTAGGATCTAATCATTTCAACTAACTTCTATTCTTCTTTCTAAAAAAGGGACTCCAACATGAATTTCTACTATCCCGTCAAGTAAAGGCATCCGTCCAACATACTTCATTTCATATCCAGCTCGACGCATAGCCTCTACATTGCGCTCATCTAAAGGAGTCACTCTTTGGATCCGCCTTCTAGATTTACCGCCAATAAATTCCCCAATCACAACTTCACGACCTTTAATCATTAAGCTTTCTTTTCTTCTTCCACTACTTCACCCTCAACTGCTTCATCTTTCACATCAGCTGATTCTTCAGCTTTTGGCTCTTCTGATCCTGTTTCGGCTGTAGACTGTTGACTGTCAGCTGGTTGCTGGTTTTTATACATCTCAGCACCGATTTTTTGCATACTTTCACCGAGAGCGTCAGCTTTAGCTTTTAGTTCATCAACTGGACCTTCTTTTGCATCTTTGACTGCCTGAATTTTCTCTTCAACCTCTTTTTTCAGATCATCATTTATTTTACCTTCAGCATCTTTCAAGCTTTTTTCAGCTGTATAAACTACTTGATCAGCTGTGTTTCTAGTTTCAATCTCTTCCTTTTTCTTTTTATCTTCTTCAGCGTGAGCTTCCGCTTCTTTGGTCATTCGCTCAACTTCATCTTTATCAAGACCAGTTGATCCGGTAATAGTGATTTTTTGTTCTTTACCAGTAGTTTTTTCTTTAGCTGACACATGCAAAATACCAGATGCATCGATATCAAAAGTCACTTCCACTTGTGGTACACCCCGAGGTGCTGGTGGAATACCATCGAGCATAAAGCGACCCAAAGATTTATTGTCAGCAGCCATTCCTCTTTCACCTTGCAAAACATTGATTTCAACAGATGTCTGGTTATCAGCTGCTGTAGAGAAAGTTTCCGATTTAGAAGTTGGAATAGTACTATTTCGGTTGATCAAAGGAGTACTTACTCCACCCATAGTTTCAATACCAAGTGTCAATGGAGTGACATCCAAAAGTAACACATCTTTCACTTCTCCACCTAAGACTCCACCCTGAATTGCAGCACCAATGGCGACCACTTCGTCTGGATTAATACCTTTGTGTGGCTCTTTACCAAAGAATTTCTCAACTGCTGCTTGAACAGCTGGCATTCTGGTCATACCACCAACTAAAACCACTTCATCAACTTTTGATGACTCAATCTTGGCATCTTTCAAAGCCGCTTTCACAGCATCAAATGTCTTATCAATCAAACCTTGAACTAACGATTCAAGCTTAGATCGGGACATTTTGAGGTCAATATGTTTTGGTCCTGTAGCATCAGCAGTCACAAATGGGATTGAAACATCAGTTTCCTGAGCAGAAGACAGCTCAATTTTCGCTTTTTCAGCCGCATCTTTTAGTCTCTGAAGCGCCTGCTTATCATTTTTCAGATCAATACCGTTTTCTTTTTTGAATTCTTCGGCAATGTAGTCAATAATCACCTGGTCAAAATCATCTCCACCTAAATGAGTATCACCATTGGTGGATTTTACTTCAAAAACACCATCACCTAGTTCTAAAATAGATACATCAAATGTGCCTCCACCTAAGTCATAAACAGCGATAGTATGAGCGTTTTGTTTATCTAAACCATAAGCCAAAGCAGCAGCTGTTGGTTCGTTGATAATTCGCTGCACATTAAGCCCGGCAATCTCACCAGCTTGTTTTGTAGCTTGTCGTTGAGAGTCATCAAAGTATGCAGGAACGGTTATGACAGCTTCCGTAACTTTGTCTCCCAAATAGCTTTCGGCATCGGCTTTAATTTTACCCAACACCATCGCTGAGATTTCTTGAGGGGTGTACTCTTTGCCATCTACCACCACCACAGCCATGCCATTTTTCCCAGCTTTTACTTCGTATGGAAGCCATTTCAGATCTCTTTGTACTTCTGGATCATCAAATTTGCGACCCATCAGTCTTTTTACAGAAAAAATAGTCTCTTTTGGATTCACGATAGCCTGTCTTTTAGCTGGAGTTCCAACTACACTTTTAACAGGGTTGATCACAGAAGGGATCGTATTCGCGCCTTCTGCAGAGTGGATAACTTTAGGCTTACCACCCTCCATTACCGCCATCGCACTATTTGTTGTTCCAAGATCTATACCAATTATTTTTGCCATAATATTTATTTAATTATGAATTATGAAATTCGAATTATGAAAAGATTACAATATTCATAATTCATCATTCGTAATTCTAAATTCTTTTATCCTTTCTTTCCAACTACGACTCTCGCTGGCTTCACTATTTTACCATTAAGTTTCCAGCCTTTTTCAACTACTTCTAAAATCTGACCGTCCTTACCTTCTTTCGTGTCTACCGCTTCGTGAAGGGTGGGATCAAATTGTCCGTCTGTTTCAATCTGTTCCAACCCTTCACTTTGCATTACCTGCTGAAGCTGTAATACACTCATTTTTACCCCTTTAAACCAACCTGACTTCGCTTCTTCCTCACTAACTCCCCCCAATGCTTTATCAAAATGATCCATCACCGGCAGAATTCTTTTAATCACCTCTGCACCTGCCCAAGCTGCCATTTCATGCCTACCATCTGCCACTCTTTTTTCCAAATTCTGATAATCAGCCAAAGCTCTTTTGTATTTAGCTGTCATTTCACCCAACTGCTCACTAACTTTTTGACCATTCTCACAATCACAGTTTTCGCATTCACATCCTTCAGCCATTTTTTCAGCATGAGGAGCTACGTCATCGGTTAACTGCTCTTCAACTGGTTTGTCATCTTGTTTACTCATTTTTTAATGGCTAATGTCTAATTTCCAATGTCCAATATTGGGCATTTGTCATTTGACATTGGTATTATTTAACATTCAATAGCTTCTCATTGCTTGTTCTAACACATTTGCCGTATATCGTACATAGGGCAATACAACTGGAAAGTTCATTCTAGCCGGCCCAATTACACCTACTACACCGCTTTTATTGGCATCTCTACCAATATATCGTCAG
>CAYOMO010000025.1:0-14551 GCA_964405065.1 uncultured Gammaproteobacteria bacterium | reverse complement strand
ACTTTCAACCACTAAAGTAAATATTCTGACTGTGGAAGACCCAGTTGAGTACCATATTTTAGGCGCCAATCAGGTTCAGGTAAATCCATCAATTGGACTGACATTTGCATCAGCTTTGCGGTCATTTTTACGACAAGATCCCAATGTCATATTGGTAGGAGAGATTCGTGATGCCGAAACAGCTGATCTAGCTGTTCAAGCTGCTTTAACCGGTCATCAGGTATTTTCTACTCTACACACTAATACAGCTGCGGGAGCTCTACCACGATTACTTGATATGGGAATAGAACCATTTTTGATCGCTTCTTCTGTAAATGCTATTCAAGGTCAGAGAATTTTGCGAAAACTCTGTGAACACTGTAAGTATCCATATTCGCCTCTACCTGAAATTGTGCAAAGCATCCAGTATGTATTAGGTCCTTTGCTAACCAAAAAGAACTTTCAACTTTATAAAGGAAAAGGTTGCAACGAATGTGGCAATTTAGGCTACCAAGGAAGAGTTGGTATTTTTGAAGTTTTACCAGTATCAGACAAAATAATGCGATTAATTTTAGAACGTGCCTCAGCAGCTGATATAGAAAAACAAGCTGTTACGGAAGGAATGATTACTATGAAACAAGATGGTTATTTAAAAGTATTAGACGGATTAACATCTATTGAGGAGGTACTCCGAGTAGCTCAAGATTAGGCTGTAATATGAGTTCTAATAACTAATTATGATGCCAACTATTTATCAATTACTACAATTAACCATTGAAAGAAATGCCTCGGATTTACATCTGATTGTCGGCAACCAACCAACTCTACGGGTAAATGGAGAACTAGTCCCAGTCCAGTCAACTGAAAAACTGACCGTCAACTCCATTGAGGATCTATTTTTCCCTTTATTAACTCCGACTCAAAAACAGATTTTAATTGATACTTGGGAACTGGACATGGGATTGGAATACGAAGATAAAGCCCGTTTTAGAGTAAATATTTATCGCCAAAGAAATAGTTGGGCTGTTGCTTTTCGTCTTATCCCGAGAAAAATTCGGTCTTTGGAAGAAACAGGTTTACCAGCAGTAGTTGGTAAATTAACTGAAATAAAACAAGGGCTGGTACTAGTAACTGGGCCCACGGGACATGGTAAATCAACTACTCTGGCCTCTTTTACCAATACTATCAATTTAAATCGAGCTGCCCATATAGTCACTGTCGAAGATCCAATTGAGTATGTTTATCCAGCTGGAAAATCATTAATCTCGCAAAGAGAGTTAAACATCGATACAAAATCTTGGGGTAACGCCTTAAAAGCAGCCTTACGAGAAGATCCTGATGTTGTATTAATCGGTGAGATGCGCGATTTAGAAACCATTCAGGCCGCTCTTACAATTGCAGAAACCGGACATTTAGTTTTTGCCACTCTACATACCAATTCAGCCGCCCAATCGATAGATCGTATCATTGATGTATTCCCACCATTACAACAATCACAAATCAGACTACAGTTGTCATCTGTACTTGAAGCGATAATTTCTCAGCGTCTGATACCAACAATTGAACCCGGACGGGCTCTGGCCTATGAAATTTTATTTTCAAATTCAGCTGTAAAAGCCCAGATCCGGGAAGATAAAACCTATATGCTGGATAATTTAATCCAAACCTCCGCAGAAGGTGGCATGATCAGTTTAGAATCCTGTCTGGCTACCCTGGTACGAGAAGGTAAAATTACCAGTGAAACAGCCACCAACTTTGCCGCTCGCCCGGAAGTACTAAACAAATTATTACGTATCGGAAATTAATATGCCTCTTTTTACATACAATGCACGAGATCTAAACGGAGTTGATCATAAAGGAACTATCGAAACCACTGATTCTTCAGGAGTCGCCCGCATTCTTAGCAAAAAAGGTCTTATCGTCACCTCAATTAAAGAAAAACGGGACAACAATATCAAATTTTTTGAAAAATACTTCAATCGAGTCGCCTTTGAAGATGTCGTAGTGGCAACCAGACAATTGGCAACCATGATCGAATCCGGATTGGTATTGTCTGAAGCAGTTGATATTTTAGTCGAACAACAATCCAATAAAAAATTAAAAACCGCTTTAGAAGAGATTTCCCGAGATATTAAGAATGGACTTGATCTCACCTCCGCCATCAAAAAACATCCCGATATATTCCCACCGCTGTATGGCAATCTGATCAAATCAGCTGAACAAGCCGGAAATTTGGACGTCGTTTTAGTCCAGATGGCTGACAACATGGAAAAAGAACGTGAATTTCGTAGCAAAGTCCGGGGTGCTATGATCTATCCGATTATCATATTTTTGATGATGGGTGCAGTTATGGCTATTATGGTCTTTTTTGTCATTCCCCGTCTGACTTCTTTGTATTCTCAATCCAATATTGATCTACCTTTACCGACTAAAATTTTAATCGGCATTTCAGATTTTTCTTTGCGTTTTTGGTGGGTGATGGTTTTAATAATTGTCGGCGGTGGTATCGGACTCAATCGGCTGTTATCCAATCCGGAAGGTAGATATATCTTTGATGCTTTTTTACTTAAAGTCCCAGTTGTCGGTAGAATTATCCGGGGAACTGTCTTAACCAACTTTACTCGAACCTTTGGCCAACTGTCATCTGCTGGAGTACCTATTTTAGAAGCACTTCAAACCATCAAGGATATTACAACCAACCGAGTCTACAAAAAAGCTTTGGATGATACTTATTCTGGAGTCGAAAGAGGGTTAACTTTTTCGGCTCAACTTGATGCAGTTGGTGTATTCCCCAAAATCATTTCACAAATGTTTAAAGTGGGCGAAGAGACTGGAAAAATAGATAAAGTGGCTTTTAAATTAGCAGATTATTTCGAATCAGAAGTTGATAATATGCTGAAAAATCTGACTGTTTTGATTGAACCTATTGTTTTGGTTGTTTTAGGTGTTGGTGTTGGATTTATTGTGTTATCTGTTATTTTGCCAATCTACAAATTAACTACATCATTCTCTTAATATCCCTTGCATCTACTTGGTAGATATGCATATAGTAAGGCACATAATAATGGAACGAATATTAATTGGATTTATTTTTGGGTTGGTTTTTGGCAGCTTTATCGATTGTATTGCCAATCGGTCTTTTACCAAAATATCATTTCTGGGTCGATCTTTTTGTGATCACTGTAAAAAAACCTTACCCTGGTATACTTTAATCCCCGTTTTTTCCTATCTTTTTCTAAAAGGAAAATGCCAATATTGTAAAAAAAAGTTCAGCGCTGAATCTACCTTGGTAGAGATAATAACCGGGCTTTTAACTGCCTTTATTTTATTTTCAGCCGTACCTGCGGAAATATTTAACCTTCAATGGGAAGCCAAGCTTTTGATAACTTTAGATGTTGCATTCAAGCTATTTGCTATCTATATTTTTTCAATTGTATTTATTACTGATATAAAAAGTGGCTTAATACCAGATCGGATCACTTATCCAGCTATTCTGATTACAGCTGGTTACTTACTTTTTAATACGGGCCTAAAAATCGGTTTACTCTTTTTATCTTTAAAAAATAGCGAGCTGGGACAATATTTACTGCCTCCCCATTCTGATTATTTTTACCGGCATGTACTTGATTTTGCCGAAATGGTTGGTTGGAATTTTGCGTCTGGAGTTGGGGTTGGTCTCTTCTTTTTGATATTGATTTTAGTCACTAAAGGACGTGGTATGGGTGGAGGTGATATGAAACTAGGAGTTTTTATCGGTTTAGTTTTAGGTCTTCCCAATTCTGTCGCAGCTATAATGATCGCTTTTTTGCTGGGCTCGATCTTTGGCATAGTTTTAATCGTTTCCCGGATCAAAAAATTTGGCCAGACTATCCCTTTTGGTCCTTTTCTGTCTCTGGCTTCAATCTTAACCCTCATCTGGGGAGACAAGATAGTAAATTGGTATCTAAATTTTCGGCTGCTTTAAACTGATTGACCATTTTGTTCGATTATTCCTATAATGAGTATATGTCTGATGTTTCTCATAACCGAGGTTTTACTCTGATCGAGATCATGATAACCATTGTGATCATCTCTGTCACTTTTGGGATCATAATTACTTCAGCAAGTAGCGTTCGAAAAAGTGGTCGAGATGGACAAAGACAATCCGATATCCTTTCATTAAAAGCCGCTCTGCAGCAATTTTATGCCGATCAAAACTATTTCCCCAATAATACTGGATCTGCCACTAGTACAAATATTAGTTCGTGGACTTCACTTACCAACTGCACCGGTGCCCCGACAAATCCAGTATGTATTGTATCAAAAACCTACCTTCCAAATATGCCGAGTGATCCATCAGGTGTGACTTACAAATACAAACCAAAACTGGATGGTACAGCTGCAAGTACAAACAGCCAGTGTAATGGATCAACCAATACCAATCAATGCCATTACTATATTTTGTGTGCAGCTTTAGAAGGCACCTCACCCCAATCTGCCAGTCAAAATTCTGCCTGCACCGATTCAACCAATGGTTTTGGTTCCGCATATAATTTTCAGGCCAACCCCTAGTTCCTTTTAGCTTCCTATTATGGTACCGTTTAAGTAATGTCCAGATGGTATTTACCCTACTCTAAAAAGGTAAACCCGCAACAAGGTTTAACCCTGGTTGAGATACTGATAGCAGTAGTTATAATCAGTCTAATTGGGATAATCTTTTTTCCAAATTTAAGAAAATTTAACAGTGACCAACAGTATCGAAACGACTTGAGCAATATAAAAAGTACTATAGAAAGCACTAAGAATATGAATAGTGCCGGGACATACTGTAGTGCATCCATGCCTGCCATAGGATGGTCTTTTGTCATGACAGTAGCTTCCAACAATCCGATATCTTTCAACCAAAAAGGCACCTGTGTGACCGCTGTTCAAACAAGCACCAGTGTAGATATAGGCAGCACTCCAATCAGTAGCCTGACTTTACAAAACTCTTCTTGTACAGCTCCGGTGACTTCAATCGAGTTGAAGTTTGATAAAACCGGTTTTAGTTATTCATGTAACACCGGAAGTTTTGTCTATGGCGCATTTAGTATGCAACTAATAAATAAAAATAATTCCGCTCAAAGTTCAACTATTATTATAAACAGTGCTGGCACCATCAGCCAAAACTAGAATATGAAACAAGCGGGTCAAACACTAATTGAATTAATTATTTCGATTGCTCTGATTTTAATTATTATTACCGGAGTCACTATTTTGACAGTCAAAGGTCTGCAAAATAGTCAGTTTTCTCGCAATCAGGTGCAGGCCACCAAACTGGCTCAAGAAGGAATTGAAAAGATGCGCACAATCCGAGATAACAACTTTACGGTTTGTGGTTGGGCTGGCAATGCAACCGGTGTTGTTTCCGAAGGTTTATGGGGGGCTGCTTGTCCAGCAGGTTGTCGCTATTTGATTAGACAATCTTCTACAACTGCATGTAGTGTTACAACTTCAGCCCTGTGGATTGAGTATACTGCCAGCACTACCACTACCGAAAATATACCAGTTGGTGGAGTGACTTTTAAACGCTATGTTGTAGTCACCAATGCCAATGATTTATCAGGCTCGGCATCAAATAATGTTAAAAATATCGATGTAGTAGTCTCTTGGACAGATTCTTCTGGTACACATGAATCAAAAGTATCAACTGTATTAACCAAAATATGAAATATAAATTAAAAGGGTTTTCACTAATTGAAGTATTGGTAACTGTTACTATTTTAACCATTGTTGGAGTGGCAATATCGACGATTGTTACTAGATCTTTCCAAGGTAATACTAAAACCGAGTTGATCGGTAATGTTAAACAAAACGGTCAGGCTGCATTGGCGATAATAGAAAAAGATATCCGCGATAGTGACACAGTAGTCTGTCCATCATCTGGAACATCCAATGTCATCACACTACTAACTAAAAATCAGGGGCAGTACATCCGTTTTACCATGATTCCCGAATCCGGCAATACAAATGGGGCTATTTATAAAGAAACATTTATTTTTCAGACTCTGCCTGTAGCCTCCGATCAACTTTGCATTTTGACCTCTGTACCACTGGATTATCAACCGGCAAATCCAAAATCGGCCTTAATAGATTTTAATTCTAAATCTGGTATATCTTTAAAAAATGTGAATGGAAATGGTTTTACCGTGGTTAAAAATGCTGGATTTAAAGATACAGTTAAAGTACTATTTGACCTGGGCCCTGCCACTTCCAACCCTGGTAATTTCCAAGATTCCTTGGGAGGATCAACCAATTCGATACAATTTCAAACAACGGTTCAAATAAGATGATTAAAAACAACCAATCAGGTCAAATAATTGTAGTTTTGCTTTTAGTAATGCTAGTTGTTTTATCCGTAGTGCTAGCCATTACCCAAAGATCAACTACTGATTTATCATCATCAACCGAAACTGAACAGTCCACTAGAGCTTATTCTGCCGCTGAGGCTGGACTGGAGCAGGCTCTTCAGAGAGGCCCAAATCCGGTCCCACTAGCAACAGTTTTACCGATACTTTCAAACCAAGCCACCACTACGATCCAAAATTCAGGTTTACTTCCAGTCGCTGGTAGCCAACTGGCCATCGAATACCCGCCGGTAGGAAGAGAATCAATCGCTCAGTTTTGGCTCGTGGATCCGACTATTCCAGCCAACAATTATACTCGTAATACCTTTTATATTTATTTTGGTAATCCAACATCTCAAAAAGCTTACGATGATAATGCCGGAGACAATGCCCAAAATATCACTCCAGCTATAGAAGTAACCACTGTCAAACAAACAACGATTGGTAGTAATGTTACATATGAAACACAAAAGAATTTTTATGATGCTTTAGCCTCTCGAGCGGTAACCAATAAATTTACCACTGCACCTTCAGCCTCCCTAGTATGTGGCGGCCAGAGCGTCAATACTATTCTAAAAGCACCCAGTAATTTTCTCTGCCGAGCACAGATTACTATCTTAAATTGTGATTTATCTACCTGTCTACCTCAGCTGGTACGAGTCAGGCTACTTTATGGAAATGTTAATCATAAAATCGCTTTAGCCCCAACCTCAGGTGGCTCTTTGCCTCCTCAGGTTGAACTTTATACTTCAACTGGAAAAGCTGGCCAGAGTGTCAAAACTCTCCAGGTATTTAGAATTAAAGATATGCTTCCTCCCTGGCTTGATTTCGCTATATTTTCCGTCAATGATATCGTCAAATGAAAAAAACCTGGTATTTACCTATCACTTTTAATAAAGGTTTTTCTCTAATAGAAGTCTTATTGGTGGTATTAGTTTCTGGAATTATTTTGGTAGTATTGGCCAATCTTACTCCGGCTTTCAAACTACTTCAAACCAGCAGCCGAGAAAATGTCGCCCGACAAATAGTCTCAAAAAAAATAGAGGATATCAGAACCCAAGGTTATGATAATTTGGCCAATGGTAGCAGTAATTTTACTGATACTCGTCTAAATCAATTGCCCCAAGCAACAGCAATAACATTGATTGAAGACTGTCCATCAACGATATGTTCAAACAATGAACCAATTAAGCAAGTTTCTATCAATGTCCAGTGGAATGAAAACAATCAGTCAAAAAATTTTAGTATTACTACTCTAATAGCCAAGGGAGGGATCAGATGAAAAAGTTCTTTCAAAAAGGGTTCACACTGGCTGAGATTTTGATTGTTTTAGCCTGTTCGGCGATTATTGGAACTATTTTAGTCACACTTTTAGTTCAAGGAAGCTCCATTTTCAACAATCAAACAGCCAAAGTAAACCAAAATGTATCATTAAACAACGCTAGTAGTCAGATTTCCCAAGCTGTACAGTATGCTTCAGAGATAGCCAGTAGTTATACAAATGGTCAAAATACCTATACTTCTGGTTCTGATGTAATGGTAATAAAAACACCTTCGGTTGATTCAAGCGGAGGGGTTATTGATAGCAAATTTGATACGATTGTTTTAATGAAAGATCCTGGCAAAAATACCATTTTAAAAAAATTGCTCTTTCCAGATCCAGCTAGCAGTCGATCCTCAGAAAATACAGTTTTATTAAACCAGCTCACATATCTGCAGTTTATATATTTAAATGACAGCGCTGTAGTAACAACACCCCAAACAGCTACCAAAATTGATTTTGTGATTAAAATGGCTGAAAAAACTGGTAATGATGTTCAGGAAAGTTCCATCAGTGGGAGGATCAATTTAAAAAATTTATGAAAAATAGTACAGCCCAATCAGGTCAAAGTATAATCTTAGCATTGGTAGTATTAACACTGGTGATAGTTAGTGTTTTAGCCCTGATTTCCGGCTCTTTTACCTCCAAACAAAATAGCCGCTATACGCTTGATTCTCTAGATGCCGCCACTATTGCTGAAGCTGGGATTGATAAAGCAGTAGCAACACTCAATAAAACAGCTGGCCAGTACAATGGCGAAACAGAAACCAAGCTTGGGAATGGTTCATATGTGGTGAAAATAACCTCTTTGGATGCCAATTCAGTTCAAGTAGAATCAACCGGCTATGTTCCCAATATACAAAATTATAAATCAAAAAAAACAGTTAGTGTTAAAGTCGAAAGAGGTGACGGAATGGCTTTTGCTTATGGAATTCAAGTTGGTGATGGTGGATTTACCATGAGTGGTGGTTCTCGAATAAATGGGTCAGTTTATTCAAATAATGATATAAATATTTCAGGTGGTTCTATTATTACTGGTGACGCTTTTGTGGCAGGCGGAACACAACCCACCGCTGATCAACAATCAACTTGTACTCCTCCCAACTGTCAGGATTATCTGTTTGGAAAAACAATATCCGGTAATACTGTTTTAGATGTTGCACAAAGCTTCCGTCCGACATCAACAGCAGTTGTCAATAAAGTTGCCGTCAGTATTAAAAAAATTGGCTCCCCTCCAAATTTAACAGTCCGCATTTTAGGTGATAATAATGGTAAACCAAATAAAAACGATGTTAGAACATCTGGTACTTTAAATGCCAATTTAGTCAGTTCACAATACGGAATGGTAGAAATCGGACTACTCCCCTCAGCCACCTCAACTCTCACGGCCAATAGTTTGTATTGGCTAGTAATTGATACTTCAACCGATGCTACCAATTACTGGAGTTGGCAGATGGATTCTTTAAGTGGGTACACCAATGGCTCAGCTAGTTACTCCCCCAATTGGCAGTCCAATGGAAATCCGGTCTGGAACAGTATTACTGGCGACTTTTTGTTTAAAGTGTATATGGGAGGAAAAATAAACAAAATAGCTGGTATCGGTTCATCTACCATAAGCGGTAATGCCTATGCCAATACTCTGACTGGAGACAATCCTTCCGCATTACAAATAGGAACTGATGCTTATTACCAGACGGAATCTAGTATCCGGGTGGCTGGACAACCCTGCAGTGGGAATACTCATTGTCACCCTTCCTCACCCGATCTCCCGGCACTTCCCTTACCGGTGTCCGACAGTAATATTGCTGAATGGAAAGCCTTAGCAGATGATGTCATACAAACCGGTGATGTTAATATTCAGTGGCCGTGTACCACTACATTAGAAAAGAAAAAATATGTCGGAAATGTTACCATAGGCGGCGGCTGTAGTATTCAGATTGATACCCCAGTTTGGATCACTGGTAACTTATCTCTGGGTGGTGGATCTAGTGTCAAATTAAAATCTAGTTACGGCTCGAGTTCCGGTATAATTGTGGTAGACGGTGTGACAAATCTTGCCGGCGGAAGTACCCTCAAAGGATCTGGAACAGCTGGGTCATACATGATGGTCATCTCTACCAACACTAATTTAGTCAGCCCTTATGCCATTAGTATCAACGGTGGTAATAGTTCGTCTATTTTATACGCACCTTATGGAGCAATTTATCTCTCCGGCGGAAGTAATCTGCGTGAAGCTTCCGCTTATAAAGTGGTAATGGATGGTGGAGCTATTTTAACCTATGAAACAGGGGTTGCCAATCCATTCTTCTCCTCAGGCCCATCAGGATCCTTCAGTGTTGTTAAAGGTACCTATCAGAGCAAATAACTTCAAAAGATCTAGTATAAATACCCAATCTGTTCTACAATGAAAATGATCAAATCAGATTTTTTCGATCAGATCTCATCCGATCTAATTCGATTTATCTGATTTATCTGATTTATCTGAATTATGTCTGCCCAAAACCGCGTCGGAATTGATATTGGAGCTTCTTCTATTAAGCTGGCTGTGTTGTCAAAAAATCAAGATTCTGCTCGTTTGATCTCTTTAGGCCATATCCCCTCTCCTATTCCAGGCATCACATCGGAAGCCGAACTTGATATGGAAGCAGTATCAGCTGCTTTAAAAAAATTATTTGATGAAGTAAATCCGCCTACCAGAGATGTGGCTGTTGCCTTACCAGAATCAAAAATATTTACTAGAGTCATTTACGATCTGCCTTATTTATCAGATGATGAACTGGCACAAGCTATTCGGTATGCAGCTGAAGAATTCGTTCCGATGCCGATGAAAGATGTCAATTTGTATTATCAAGTCATCTTTCGATCCCCCAAGAAAGAACCAAATAGTCGAACAGTCGTATTTGTAGTAGCAGCACCAAAAAACCTGATTGATAAATATCTCAAAGTCTTGCAAAATGCCAATTTAAAAGTGGTAGCTATTGAAACAGAAGTTTTAGCCGTTGCCCGTTCTCTTGTCACCTATAACACCTTCTCCCCCACTACTTTGATTATCCAACTAGGTGCTTCAAACACTGATTTCGCTGTCATCTCAGAAGGGCTCATCTTACTCACTCGTTCAATTGCTACAGGTGGAAATACTCTAACCAGACTTATTGCCCAAAATTTCAACTTTGAAGGAGTCCAGGCAGAAGAGTATAAGAAAGTTTATGGAGTTTTGGAAGATCAACTAGAAGGTAAATTATTTAGGACTTTAAAGCCAGTTGTAGATGTAATTGTGACCGAGGCAAAAAGGGTCATTTTGGCTCATGAGATGCAAAATAAACAACGCCCAATCAAAAGAGTTGTTCTGACAGGTGGCGGAGCCCGGATGCCTGGTTTAGTTCGTTACTTTGCCGGTTTTTTGGGACTAGAAGTGGCTGAAGCCGATCCTTGGGGAGCGGTCGAAGTTGATCCTACTTTAAAACAAAAACTGACGGCTGAAGCTCCTTTTTACTCAGTAGCAATTGGCCTGGCTTTGAAAGACGTTTGATTTTGCCACTTATGGACCGTATCTCCATTAATTTATTACCAATAGATCTGAAGGAAAATAAAAAACTTCTTTACAAAAAAAAGCTGATCAATCTGATTAGTACTGGTATTTTACTTGCACTAATTTTAATAACCGGTACATTGGTGATTTTGGCACTTATTCAAAACCGCCAATTAAATTCTAGTCAAAATCAGATTGGTCAACTTGAAAACAGTATCAGTTCTTTAAAGGAAAAAGAGGCGTCGGTGGTAATTTTGAAAAAAAGGCTAAACAGTGTTACCCAGATTTTGAATAAAAAGTATCCTCAAACTGATGCTTATTTATTGGTTTCTTCCTTGCTACCAAATAATGTCGCTTTTCAATCTTTTGTCTCCGAACAGGCTAATAATGTCACTATTCAAGGTAAAGCTGCTGATGCCGCATCTTTGCAGACCTTTTTCGACAACCTGACTGATCCTAAAATTAATGAGGGCAAAGTGACTAAAACAGTTATATCCAATCTAAATCGAGGTAGTTCACCTGAGCTAAATTTTGATCTTGAAATATCTGTCAAAACAGAAGGAGAAAAAAAATAAATGGACCAGTTAATGAAAAAATATCGCCAGTATCAGGTGATTTTGAGTAAAAATCCGCTCTATAACAAATATAGTGTCTTTATTATTCCAGCTATAACGATAATTATTGGTTTAGCGATACTTTTTTTCGTCACTATACCTCAATTTTACAAACTGATTGCCAATAATGGGCAAATTGAAAATTTAAATCAGCAAAAAAGCATTTACCAGGATAAAATAGGTACTTTAAACAAGGTTGATGTAATTGAATACAAAACTGATCTGAACAATGTTCTATCTATCCTGCCGATTGAAAAAGATATCCCTTCAGCAATCAACAGCATTCTGCAAGTGATCTCTTTATCAGGCATGACACTCACCAATTTTGCCATCGGTTCCAATGGTACACCAGTAAATGGAATTGAGAATTTTGCTGTTAATATTGAAGTAACAGGGACTACCGATCAGCTTAAAAATCTGATCAACTCTACAAGTAGATCTCCACGTTTAATCAAAATAACCAGTTTAAGCATGAATTATGGTGCTGGTTCAGCCGCCCAAATGTCGATGGATGTCTTGGTTTTCTACGCACCACTAGATACTTCGGTCAAATCAAACAATGATCAAAAAATCGAATTACTCACTTCAGATGAAAAAAACATAATCGAACAGATCCAACAAATTGTCGGTTCATCCCAATCTACATCAGTAAATGAACCTGTGATAGATGGTCCAACAGGTAAAGATGATCCATTTAACTAAGCAAATCTGGACGATTTTTTTTAGTTTTAGCTACCGACTCATTTAGCCTCCAGGCGTCTATTTTTTTATGATCACCGGAAGTGAGAACCTCCGGTACAGTTTTATTTTCAAATACTGCCGGCCTGGTATAATGTGGGTGTTCAAGCAAACCATTTTCATAACTCTCTTTTTCAGTCGCTTCAGATTTTTCAAGAACTCCTTTGATTAGTCTAGTAATAGAATCAGCTATTACCATAGCCGGCAACTCCCCTCCGGTTAAAACATAATCGCCAATTGAGATCTCCTCATCGACATATAGATCGATAAATCTCTGATCAACCCCTTCATAATGTCCACAAACTACAATTAGATGTTCCAGCTGAACATACTTTTTCGCTTTGACTTGAGTATAGGGAATACCTGAAGCAGAAGTTAAAATAACATGAGAGGCTTTAGTTTTGACAGACTGTAGGGCTGCAGTCAAAACTTCTGGTTTTAATACCATTCCTACTCCTCCACCATAAGGAGTATCATCCACTATCTGATGTGATCCAATTCCAAAATCACGAATATTTACAATTTCATATTCAACTAAACCTTTTTTTTGAGCCCGCCCTAAAATAGAGACAGCCAAAACAGGAGTAAAAATTTCCGGAAAAAGAGTTAAAAAGGTGATTTTCATCCAAGAAACTAAGCTTCAGCTTCACTTTGAGTGCCACTGTCAACCAAATGCAAATATACTCTCGCCCCTTCATTCATTGCTCGGACAGCTAGAACTTTGCGGATTGATTTGATAGTTTGGCCACTTTTACCAATTACTATTCCCATATCTTCAGATGCCACACTTAAATGTAAAACCATACCACCTTCGTCCTGACCTTCCTCAATGGAGACCTCTTCAGGTTTAGTTACAAGCTGTTTGACTATATATTCAACTAGATCGCGCATAATTATTCCGCTTTCTCCTCTGCTGAAATTTCTTCAGTAGCAGGTGAATTCTCGACAGTCTCCTCAGTCGCGGAATTTTCAGCTGCAGTTGCTTCAACTACTTCAGATGTCTCTTTTGACTCTACCGGCACTTCTTGTGCTATCTCTTCAACCACAGGCTCCGTGGCTTTTTCTTCTACAGTCGGAGTTGGTTCGGCAGCTGGAGCACTAGTATTACCACGATCTTTTTTTGGTTTACGAGCTACTCTCTGCGGAGCTTTACCAATAATTCGCAAAAAACCATTTGAAAGTTGGGCACCATTTTTGACCCATGCATCAATTCGATCTTGTTTTAGATTGATCTCTTTAGGATTTGTCAGTGGATTGTAGGTACCCAAAAGTTCAAGGTAACTACCAGTGCGTTTTTTTCGCTCATCAACCGCAACCACTCGATAAAATGGTCTACCTTTTGCACCTATTCGCATTAATCTTACTTTGACTGCCATATTATTTTAAAATATTAAATCAGAAGCACGAAATACTAAACAATATTTAAATTCAAATAAATAATATCTAATTGTTTAAAATTAAGAAATTATTATTTTAAATTTGTTTCGATTTTAGAATTTCGAGATTCGAATTTTGTTCTGTGTAAGTATACCTAATTTGAGGCTAACTAGTCAACGGCTAAGATGAAAGTAAAAAATTATGGGTTTAACTGTTTTAAAGCGTCTGTGGCGGCGGCTTCTTCAGCAATTTGTTTGGAGGATCCCTCCCCTATCCCAATCTGATCTCCTTGTAAGAAAACCCCAACTTTAAACTCTTTGGCATGATCAGGTCCATAGGTAGCTAATATTTTATATTTAGGAGATTGTTTGGTTTTGGTTTGAGCCAGCTCTTGCAAAGATGATTTGGCATCTTTAGGTGGTCCACTTTTAAGTTCCTCTTCAAATAAAGGGAGCAATGTTTCAAAAACAAATTGTTTGGCTTTATCCAAACCTTCAACTAAAAATATAGCGCCTAGGAAAGCTTCAAATGTATTGGCCAACAGCTGAATATTTTCTCTTCCACCACCCATTTCTTCCCCTTTGGACAATCGCAAATACTCACCTAAACCCAAAATCTGAGCTGCTTT
>CAYOMO010000024.1:0-14698 GCA_964405065.1 uncultured Gammaproteobacteria bacterium | reverse complement strand
AACTGACGTGGTTCAACTAATCCTTGGGTCATACTTTCATACCGAGTCAGGATGGCTTTTACTTGCTCAGGGGAATAATCACGACCAGTTCTTTCTTTAAACTGACGAGTAAGTTGTTTTACAAATCCATCCGTCATACCAAGCTTATCAATTTGAAATCTATTTATAGTATCTGCACGTCTTTGATTTTGGTTATCTTCAACTAAATCCTGAAAAAATTCCGGCATTTTATCTGCCAATGCCTGATTTTTCCAACCTGCCTGCACCATCCGTCGACTAACTTCTTTAACTCTATCTGTATAGAAACTATCTAACTCACAAAGTAATGCATAATCCGCATTTCCAGCTTTACTCACTCGATCAGTTGTTCCCTGAACATAGTTCCTAACATCTTCAAAATAGGCAAATTCGTAGCTTATCATCAAATCTTTTAAATCAGCTTTCGGAATAACATCATCTCCATAAGTAGCAGCTGTCATTAAGAGAAAAAATTTATCATCAACACTGGTTAAATTATCCAAGGATATCCCTTTTAAAGCTCCTGTTTCAGCCAGTTTTTTCAAATTTGTCTCTATCTGTGAAACCACATCAGCCTGCATTTTTACAGAATCATAACCAAGACCTTCGAACCTTTTAGCAACAGTTAAAATATTATTTGTTAATCTATCAATATTTGGATTATCCAAAGAGACCCCTTCTTTTAAAGAAATATCCCCGACTGTTAACAAGTCTATTTGATAATTTGATCGAATTTTAAATTGTGCCAAATCAATGCTTCTATCCTGGCAACTATTATTGCTCTCATAAGATGTCCAGCTCCCCACATTATTTGGAAAAACACACCGAAGTAGATCTTTGAAATATGGCTTGGCTCGTTCATCATCTGTTACGCCTCCACCACCGGTAACCTTTGAAGCTAAACCCTTTAATTCAATTAAAAATAATTGCTCAGTCCCAGACTGTTTTGCTTCTTTATAACGAGTCATTATTTCCGGGGTCGGAATTCTAAATTGTTCTACAAATTCTGCTACCAAAGGCTTATCCTCATGCGTAATGACCTTGGCATCTAAACAATCTCGATATGATCTAATTACATCAGCCGATTTCGCTCCAAATCTCCCCACCAGTCCAACAATAAATTTTACATCTGAAGCATCTCTCACTAATATTTTCCCTTGTTCTAAGACCAACTTAGCAATCCCTTCCATTTTAGGTGCAAATAAAGCTTTTCCTTGATCAACTATTAATTCTGCATTTGAAGTAGATAGGAACCCACCCCCTACACTATTGATTACCATTTCAACTTGTTTTTTATCTTGAAATTTACCTCCAATATTAGCAACAAATTGAACACCAGACTCAGAAAGTAGCCGATGCGGAAATCTCCTAAAATAATCCATTACACCTCTTGATTGAAAATCTGGAATAATCCGAGTAGCGTCCATTAATACCAATAGTTGCTCTTGGGAAATATTCTGATTAATTAATTTCAAGATATCACTTGTGCTGAAATATTCCTTATAATCTTTTACTTTAGGCAAAAGACTTTCAAAAAGTGTTACTTTTTCTAAAGGAATATCCGCAAGCAAATCAATAATAATTAGATCATTTTCTTCGAGACTAGTCTTGGAAATTAGATCCAAATCCTGGGCATATTTAGTAAACTCCGCAATTGGTTTACCAGTTCGATCCTGAATTTCGATCAATTTATAAAGTCGTCCTAAATCATGATCCGTAATATTATTCTCTACAATTATTTTTTGATCTAAAGCAAAATTCACTATATTTACGCTATCTGGATGCACACTGAAATTTAAAAGTTGAGTTAAATTGGTTATATCTAGATCGCCTTTATAAAGAATTTTGGTCAAAGACTCAATGACCTTAGGATCTTCTAAACGATCTCTTAAATCTGCCCTATTGTAAAGATCAATCAATACACTACCTTCTTGATATGTACGGGCACCATAACCAATATATTTATAACGAAAATCATAAAAATCTTTCCCTTTTGGTTGATATCCAAGCTTGTCTTGCAATATATCTAAAAACTGACCAAATCCATCTGAACTTAAAACATCACTCACTTCAGGATTACGTCTAATTATTTTCTCTGACATTTCACTTAAGATTTGAAATGGGCTATCATCATAATAAGCAATTGGAAACTCAGATTGTTTAAGCATCAGTGTTAAATGGATCAGACGCTCCTTGATGTCATATGTTTCCAACAATTTTTCCAATTGAGTACTTTTTAAAAAGGGCTTTGAATCAAGTTGGGTTACAACTTTGACATATGCTTGTTGTTCCGGATCACTTAATAACTTCTGCATCACCCCATCACTCATTTCTTGTCTCAGATTTACTAGCATTGTTTCAATATCTTGGTCTTTTTTGGCTATCACTCCCGAATCATAGTGATCATATGATTTAATTATTTCCGTATTTGGCCTAATTCCCAGTTTTGCCAGTATTAGCAGATTGGCTGATAAATCTGACTGCGCCAGAGCATTAATAGTTTCAAAAATGGGAATTTGCTCGTTTTTAGCTTCTGGAATAAGATAATGGGCTCTTAAACTAGTAAATAGATCAAACTTTAGTGGATCTTTTATCACATCTAGATAATCATCTAGATCTGCAGGAGAAAAATCTCTTCGCAGTGATTTAGACATTATATTTATTTTATGCAAGGTGTCTTGATCAAGTGAATCAATTTTTTCAGAATTTTGCGCTAAAGCCATTAAACCTTCAATAGAACTTATAGCCTGACCATTTTTTATATGTGTTCCCAAATCTAACATATCCAGTGATTTCAGCTTTTCGATAACTACTGCAGCGTTTGGTAAGGCCAAAAAATCACTAATTTGATTAACTGTTTCTGGAGAATCTATATTGTAGCCTAGATAAACATGTTTAGAATACAAATATTTAATACTTTCACTTGCCGAATTAGATGAATTTGCTAATTTGACCAACATGGGGATATTTTTACGCTCAACATCAACTGGTACTCTTCTACGAACAGAATAAGAAGTTTTTCCCTCATGATTCGAAAAGTCTATCTCATAGCGAGGATCTTTTCTTTTCCATTCATCTCTGATTTGCTCCTTTTGTTCCTCAGATAAAATTTCTTTATAAGCCTTTCCCCGACCATACTCGGACTTGGTATGCAGAGAATCAAAAAATTCCACCAACTTACGAAACTCGTCCGGATTTTTAACACCTCTTAATTTAGCTTCAGCAAGCAACGCTTGATGCCTAAGCTTATCCCTAGTTCCAAACCTTCTTTGTTCAAAGTAGTGATCATAAGATTTATAATTACTCTGTTTAGCCCTAGCTTCTAAATTTTTAAATGAATCTTCTGCCTGATAATTTTCCTCTGCCTCTTGAACTAAGTGTTGGTAAAGTCGGTCTGGACTGATCGGAAATCTTGGCTCAGTTAGTTTTTGATCCTTTAAAGAATCTATTTCATCCACTGCCACTTCTGGATCTTTATGGCCCTCTTCTAAAGCAGGTCCTGACTGAGCTATTTCACCCATAGCTTGTCTCGGTGAAATATTTCGACTTCTCAATCTAGACATCAATCGATTAGTGATCCTTGAGGCAACTTGTTTAATACTACTTTTTGGTAGTTGTTCAACTACTTCTTGATCTATCGGAGATTGTTCTGGATCAGCCATAATAAAATTTAATCAATTTTTTTGTACCATACACTTTTTATCAAAAACAAACTAATTCCACTATATAACATTAATTCAGCCACTTCTGACCATTCTTTAAAATGATTAACACCACCCAGTGCATAAGAGTTGTATATTAGACTTAAATAAAAGAAAAAAAATAAATTTACTGGTGGGACAAAATATCTTGTCCATTTTTGATACTTTTTTAAAAAATTGTCTGCTACTATCCAAGCAAAAGATCCATAAAGCCCAATCAAAATATACCCATATCCTACCAACTGATGAATCCCATTAATATTATGAACAGTTACTTCATCTTGCAAATTCTCCTGAGCAAGTTCGGTTGGAGTCACAAAACCAAAGAGTCTTTGGCCCCATGAAATCTCATCCCCTGATACAAAAAACAACCCTCCTGAAACCAGAAAAAAAAGGAGACCAATCAAAAAAAGTTTTTGTTTAATAAAACTTTTTACTAAAAGAAAGGCAGCCACCGCTCCCATTATAAGAACAAACACCTGACTGTTTTCGATCAATTGATCTTCTTTTACCAGTTGCAAAAACACATCCTGTGGCCAAGTCCAAATTAAAGCCATAACAGCTAAAAACCAGATTGGTAATCCAAAAATAATACTAAACCAGTGTTTCTTCAACAATTTCTCCGGCATCAAAATTAATCCAATAACTGAAGTTAGAATTGCCCATAATACTATCCGGTCAAAATAAATCAGAAAATGACTATATAAATAGTTGTAATAATGCGTTAATTCAATATAAGTGAGTATTAGTGCCACTACAGCTGATATTGGAACCATTATATATAGGTAGGTGTAAAAAAAGATCGAAGGCACAATAGCTTTTTTCCAAACTCGCAAAATTCCAATTACAGCTATCGATAAAATCGCAATAATCACTGGATCAATTCCAATCTTATCTATCAGTGAATGAAATCCTTTCACACCATCTGCCACAAACAGAACATTAATTAAAACCAAGTCTCCCAAAATAAATAGAAATAAAACCGATTTGGCAGTTTTTCGAAGCATATACTCATTATCCACTCTTCATGGTTCGATTTGCAATTAGCCTCCACTTTATCTAAACTTACCCGAGCTCTAGATTGACTAAAGCTGTCGAAAAGGGGAAAATTAAACCAGATGAGAATACTTCTATCATTAATTGTTGGATTTCTAATCTTTTTTTTAGTCAGTGAAGGTTACGATAGAATCTTTAAAAGACCGATCTCCAGTATTTTGGGCCTTCTGATTATTTTTTCAGGTTTTTTTGTCGGTATTTTCGGCCATTACTGGATGGAGCAACCAATTGCCACCTTGCTGTCGGTTTTTCTGGTTGGAGTTGGTATCGCCATTACACTTTATCATTTACTAACCCAAAGATATATTATTTCAGAACGCGTTGAACTTGATTTTGCTCGCAAACATGAAACTAAGATCGAAAGAGCACTCGAAATACTGCCCGGAGCTCTGACTTGGACTGCACTGACTTCACCAATTTGGTTATCTTTTACTTTCCCTTTTGCTGTTGCCTATTTTATTATTGCAGCTCAAGCCTACTGGCTGATCACTGCTTTAAAAAATGCAGTCTTAATTTTACTTGGTTACCGAAAACTAATCTGGGCCAGAAAACAAGATTGGATGAAAAAACTAAAAGAAGACTTTCCAAATGAATGGGAAGAATACAATCATGTCATCTTACTTCCAACATATAAAGAAAGTATTGATGTTTTAAAACCAGCTTTTGATGCTGTTGCAAACTCAATATATCCCAAAAAACAAATTTATCTTGGTGTCGGATTTGAAGCTTGGGCAGATCAAGAGCAAGTCCAAAGTATTATTAAACAACTTGAAGAATACAAAAAAGAAATTGGGGATGTATTTATAACCATTCATGATCTTCAACCAGGCGAGATTAAAGGCCCTGCTACCAACCGAAATGCTATGTATCGAAATGCCATCGTTCAACTTGAGAAAAAAAATATCCCTTTAAATAAAGTTTTAGTTACAACTCTCGACGCTGATTTTGTCATCGATCCTCAGCTTCTTTCAGGAGCATTGCATAAATATCTCTCAACTCCTCTTGAAGAACGCGACAAAAGATCATTTACAGGATCATTTTTCTATTACAATAATTACTGGCAATCTCCTACACCTATGCGGCTGATCTCAACAGGAACCGCTTTTTGGCAACTTGCTGAAATGTATGGGTCAGATAAATACATGAACTTTTCCTCCCTAACAATTAATTTAAAATCATTAAAAGAAATTGGTGGCTGGATTCCAAATAAAGTAAATGATGATTCCGGTTTTTATTGGAAAGCTTATTTTCATTTTAAAGGCGATTACAAAGTTATACCTCATTACATTCCAATCAATGGCGATACCAATCTTGATACTTCCTTAATCAAAACTTTCCAAAATCAGTATCTCCAACTTAAACGTTGGGCCTACGGAGTCGAACACGTTCCATATGCCTTTAAAGAATATTTTAAAAGACAAGATATCGATTTTTGGGATAAAACCGACAAACTACTATTTGTTTTATGGGGCAATCTCAGATGGGGGTCTCTTGCCTTGATTGTCACATTTGCCGGACTTGTTATCCCATTGGTCAATCCTACCTATGCTGAATCAGTAATTGCAATCAACCTCCCCATTGTTTCATCTTGGATTTTAACAGTCGCCTTTTTAGGTCTTTTTGCAACCATTTTTGTTCATGAAAAAACAGCTCCACCTAGACCAAAAAATTGGCCTTTTGTAAAATGGTTCTGGTCATATCTTCAATATTTATTGGTTCCTGTTGTACTCGTTACTATCACAACTTTACCAGCAATAGATGCCCAAACTTCTCTGATGTTTGGTAGATATTTGGAATATCGGGTAACAAACAAGGCCAGAACTAAATAATCCTGGTTTTGCACAAGCAATAATTCTGCTTATATATGAAACCACTCAAACTTTTTATCAATTTTTATCAAAAACAGGACACAATTATTTTTTGGTCCACTTCAGTCTCAATCTTACTCTCACTTTTACTAAGCATCTTTTATCTTTTTTATTATGATCAGCTTCCAACGTTGATCCCTTTTTTCTTCTCACTTCCTTGGGGTGAAACTCAATTGGCCAATAAAAATCAGTTCTTTATTTTACCTTCATTAATTGTTTTGGCATCTTTGATCAATCTTACTCTCACCTGGCATCTTCATTCATCCCAACTAACCATGAAACGGATTATTGCTTCATCTACCACTATTATTGCATTATTAGCAGTGATGGCCGGAATTCGGATTATTTTTACTGCTATATGATCATACTCATAACTGCATTTTTAGTAAGTTTGCTAATAGCTTTAGCAGCTACCCCTTTTACTATCTGGCTGACTAAAAAATACAAACTACTTGATGATCCTTCCAAACGACCTCATCCAGCCCATATTCAAAACCGAATCATCCCCCGAGCAGGAGGTCTACCTGTTTATATCGCACTTGTTAGCTGTTTATTGATCTTTATATCAGTGGATAAAGCCATCATCGGTATAATTATCTCCATCACCCTCCTTTTAATAGTCGGCTTATTGGATGATAAATTTGCAGATTTTAGTCCATTTCCCCGCCTTGGTTTCCAATTTTTAGCGGCCTTAATTGTAGTCTTAGCAGGAGTAGGAATTACATTTATTACCAACCCATTTGGCGGAATATTACAACTCGATAGCATCAATATTCCGATTAATTTTTTTGGAGAACATCATGTATTATTATTCGCTGATCTGTTTGCATTACTTTGGATCACCTGGATTATGAATGTAGTCAACTGGAGTAAAGGAGTCGATGGACAAATGCCTGGTATCATGACTATCGCCTTTTTAGTTATCGGATTTATCTCCTATCGTTTTTTTATACAAGGAGATCCAAATCAGTTTAATATTGCCCTGATTGCATTTATCACTGCAGGAGCTGCTTTAGGACTGCTTTATTTCAACTGGCATCCAGCTAAAATACTGCCTGCTTTTTCAGGCTCAACTATTTTGGGTTTTATGCTGGCAACTCTAGCTATTTTATCCGGAGGTAAATTAGCCACTGCATTGATTGTGTTATTAGTCCCCGCAATTGATTTTTTCTATACCTTTTTTAGAAGAATTCTTTCAGGAAAATCGCCTTTTTTTGGCGATCAAAAACATCTCCATCATCTACTTTTACAAAGAGGTTGGTCTCATCCTAAAATCTCCATATTTTTCATTGGATGTTCAACTGTACTTGGTCTGCTTGTATTAAATCTATCCTCGAAAGAAAAGCTTTTTACACTACTTCTGGCTTCAGTTATAATAACAGGGGCTATCGTATGGCTACAATTATTTTACTCTCCCGAGGAAAAAACTAAGAAATGATAAACATCAATGAGACAAAAAACGGCAAAATCTCTTTTCCAGAGAGATTTCACTCTACCTTAAAAAGCTATCCTGCTCTGAATTTTTTCTGGGGAGTGATCAAAGCAGTCCGCCCCCGACAGTGGATTAAAAATCTAGTGATTTTTGCTGCTCTACTTTTTGCCAATCAGCTCGACAATCCAATTGCTGTCTGGCTGGTGTTTCAAACTTTTTTGATTTTTTGTGCCACTACTTCCGCAGTTTATCTTTTAAATGATGTGTTCGATATCGAAAGAGATCGACTTCATCCTTTTAAAAGTAAACGTCCAATTGCATCAGGAATAGTTCCGGAAAAATCAGCAATAGCTATCGCGATTGGTTTGATTATTTTAATCCTTCCCATCTCCTATACTATTACACCAGCACTTTTTTTAGCGGTGCTTGCCTATTTGTTCCTACAGCTTTTATATTCTTCTTATCTTAAAACCACTATTTTACTCGATGTAATGGCGATCGCTGCTGGTTTTGTTTTACGGATCTATGCCGGAGTTTGGGTCATCGACGCCCATTTAAATGTGTGGTTTTTACTGACCGTCACTTCATTTGCTCTTTTCCTGGCCATTGGTAAAAGACGTTCTGAACTAACTTTGCTCCAAGCTCAAGCGGCCAAACACCGGGAAACACTTTTACACTACCCTGAAAACCTACTGGATATATTAACCAGTATGTTTGCCAACTCCACCTGGCTGGCTTATGCGCTGTTTACTTTTCTCCAACCACCAATAGTTGCCAGACATCGACTATCTATTTTATTTGATAATTTCGCTTTGCCTTTTTCTCAGGCTAAATTTTTAATGGCGACTATACCGCTCGTTATCTATGGTGTCATGCGCTATCTGTATATTATTTATGAAAAGAAAGAAGGTGAATCACCAGAAAGAGTCTTATTGACTGATAAACCACTCCTTTATACCGTGATTTTGTGGCTGGTAATGACAGTATTTATTCTTTATTTCTTTGGCGCTTAATATATAATAAACACCATTATGTCATTTAAAGATAAGTTTAATTTAGGATTGACCTTACTCATTATTTGTGCCGTTGGTCTGACATTTTTTTATATTAATGCCATTGCTATTTTGGAGCTACTTCATATTAACCCTCAGATATTAATAATTACTTTAAAAAAATCTTTTTCTATTATTTTAGTTTCAACTGGACTATGGCTAGTCTTCCCGATTAAGCTGAGAATTTTCATTGAAGCTTTTATACATTCTTATGGGAAAGCTAAAAACAAATTACTAACCATAACTGATTCAAACAAATACCCTGAAGTTTTTGCTACAAAATTAGCACCAACATTATTGATACGTTTAATAGGAATTGTTTTAGTAGCCTCAGGATTAACCATTTGGATGTACTAATGAATTCTTGGAATGTCGTATTTTTAATTGACCAAATAAACCCCTCTAAAATACTCCTACTCAAGCGGGCTGACAATAAAAAATTTGCTCCGGGAATGTATACCGGAGTAGGCGGAAAAATAGAACCAGGTGAAACATTTATAGATAGTGCCTATCGGGAACTAAAAGAAGAAACAGGTATTATCAAAGTTGAGCTAAAACAACTGGCTAAAGTGGTTATTGATAACAATCAGAATCTCTTTTATTTCTGGGGGATATACAACAGCGATTTACCAACTTCAGCTGATGGTACGCTAGAGTGGGTATCAACCAATAAAATATTAAATAAAAACATCATCCCAACTACTTTAGCAATGCTGAAACAATGGCAATCTCAAAATTTTTCTCCCACCCCATTTGAGTTACATGTTAAAACTATCAGTGAAGAAAACGGCATTAAACAAGTAACAGTAACTAACATTTAACACTTCGACTTCGCTCAGTGTAAACAATTTAACAATTATCACTATTGCTTTTTTGAAGCATACGCAGCTGAAATAAAACCCTCTTTTCCATCACTTAAACGAACTCGATACCAATTGGGAATCTCTTCTACCATCGTCAACACATCACCAGGTTTGACTTGGCCAACTTCTTGTCCATTCGCTGAGGCCGTGCTCCGAACTCTCAAAAAACCGGTTGGAGTGCTTTTTACCACCACCTGAGCTGTCGCAGAAATAGGAATAGTTGGTAATTTAGTCAGATCTGCCTCTGCAATTGCCAGATCAACAGTTAAGATCAGATTATAACCTTCAACCACTTTAGCCCGAATACTTCTTTTGACAAAATTTTCTTTACTCAAAATAAACTGATGATCTCCTGCAACTAAATCCGATAAAGTGACAGGCGTACGCCCAGCTATAACACCATCAACTTCCACCTCAGCTTCCGGAGGAGTAGAAATAACAGTGACACCTTTACCTTTCTCTAGAGTAATAACTTCACCTGAGGCGGCTTGAGCTGTAGGTTCAAGATTACGATTGATTACAGTCAATGTCCCTGGATTTAGTTTCACATAACCCTGCCAAGGTTTGGCAGAAATACTTGATTCTTGAAGGGGTAAAAGTCCAATCAAAAGCTCTCCTTCTTGTAAATTACTATCCGTATATGGAGTCTCTCCCACTTCCTGACCTCCTATCAATACCTTTGCTTTTAAATTGCTATCTACCTGCAAACCGCTTCGTGAATGCGAACCAATCATTTTTACTAAAGGATCCATACCAAACTGAAATAAAATGGATAAAATACTAATAAATACAGCGACAATCAATACTACTTTTTTCATGCTGAGAATTTATTATACCTGATTTTATCTGGCTATCGGAGCGATTGTTCTAATATCAATATTTATATTATATGTAATACTATAGACGGAAAAATTTGATCAACGATAAAGATCTATTTTTTAATCTTCATATTCTTACAATCCTGTGAAATAATAATTTCTGAACTAAATTTATGAATGCCCCCCTTTATAGTAAAATACTAAGTGTTTCCAAAACTGGTATTTTCCTTTTCATTCTAGCCGTAGGACTTTGGATCTCTCCAATAGCATTTGCTGATGATCCGGGTATTCCATCTACAGATCCCAATTACTCAGTCGATGTCGAAACCTGGTGGGATACTCATCCGATGAATCCAGACAATGCTTCTGGTTATTCTATTGGTTATGTTCCCAATCCGCCAACTGTCATCGAGGTAGCACCAGATGGTGGCTGTGGATCTGGAACGAACATTCAGGACGCATTGGACAATTTACCCGCTATCCCCACCAAAGGCTATACATTACAACTCTCCGCTGGGACTTATTGTGGGGATGTCCATTTAACAAATGATTATCAAGAATCGGGTGGTACATTTACTCAAACCCTCAAGCGCGACAATATTCATTTTATCGGTGATTCAGGTGGAGGCACCATTCTGCAAGTCAGTCATGCCTATGCTACAGCCGAGGATTATGAAGATGACTGGCAAGATCGAGAAGAGTTTGAAATATTGGGTTGTCCAGAATCTGCCGATTACACGGGCTTTTCCGGTGCTCGAAATCCCGCCAGTGATCTTTTTGAAAAATCCAATCACTGCATTCAAAATCCAATTAAAAATATTTATTTAAAAGACATTATCTTTGATGGAAATGCCACCTCTCACATTTTGGTCCATTTGGCCACTGCGCGAGATGTCGTAATGGATCGAGTAACTATCAGAAATTCATCTGGCACTGGCGTTGGAACCCACGATGGAAGTTTATATGGAATTGCCACATTAACCAATTTTTGGTGCCGAGGCTGCACTTTTGATGGGAAAGAAGAGTATCATTCGTATTTAGACGGCCTACACGGCGGTGGTATTATTTACTCATCGGTTAGTAAAAAAACCACTACCGGTGGATTGCTTTATCTAGCAAATGATGATTTTACCAGAGACAGAGATGGCGATAATGATGTCGACGAAAATGAATGGGGCGTTGCTCAATATGTAGTAAATTATAAAAACACCTTCGAAGGAAAAGAAGCCTCTAGTTACAATGCCATCAGTATCATGGGTGCAGACAGCCTTACTAAAGGCAATCTAGTAAATGGCAAAGTCACCCAACTTATATATATCAACCCTAAAAGCACTCGAATTGTTCAATATGGTGGAGTGACTCCATCTATTTCCCAATTTCATTATACCGACAATATGATCATTGATAATATTGTTCGAAGCGCTACTTATCTAGCTTACATAGATCAAGCATCCGATGTCTGTAACCCGATCAGTAATGCCAGTACCTACAATGCCGATAAATGCGCTTCCATTGGAAATACAACTGTCCGGGGAAATCAGATCTATTCTCATGGCAATGCCACATACGTTCGTGAAGGATGGGAGACAACTTACCAAGGAGCCAGTCTAATTTTACCCAGCACTTTATCTGACAACTGTTCCAATGGTGGCCAATTTGCTGATGGGGATACTCCAGGATCTTCAGGTAATCCAGATCTGACAGTCAGTACTTCTGTTGCTTGTTCCAGTGAAATACCAGTTGGTCCAAATCTATCCTCGGATAATATCGTCTCCAATCCTTCATTTGAAACAGTGTCAACTTTCCCAACCAATTGGCAACAACGATCTTCGGCTTCCTCCGACACCTCTCAATTTTTTAGTGGCACAAAATCATTAAAATTAACAGGTGCTGCCAGTAGTATCTATGTCAATTACACTGGAAATCTAGTTCCTTCACTTGAAGGAAGCACCGATTATTTTATCAATGCCCGGGTCAAAGCCTCCACTATCCAGACCCCCGGTAGTTCATTTGTCAGATTAAGATTTATTGATATTACCAATGGCTCTGCTCAAACAAACACTTTAAATATCAATACTACAGCCAGCTACTGGAAATATGTCACTATGAAGTTGACCACCGCTTCATCTACCTCCAGTGTCCGACTAGATATTTTACATACTTTAGAGTCAGGAGATGCTGTATATGTAGATGATATAGAATTTTATAAAGTCTCCAATCACGCTCAAACTATCTCTTTGCCTGCGAAAAATGACTCCACTAGTCCAACCGGAAATATCACAGGCCCCACTACGACAACCTCTTTTTCTCCCAGCCTTCAACTTTCTGGCACTGACAATTTTGATTCATCTTCCTATCTACAAATGCAGCTATCTGAAAATTCGGATTTTTCCGGAGCCGACTGGCAATGGTATTCTGCTTCACCTACTTTCAACCTATCGGCAGGATTGGGATCTAAAACAGTTTATCTGCGGTTTAGAGATGTTCACCAAAATATCTCCTCTACTTATTCATTGGGACTGACTGTCACTCAAGAGTCCTCCAACAATTCATCATCCTCATCCAGCAGCTCTTCTTCCTCCTCTTCTGGACCTACTGTAACATCTTGTAATTCACCAGCCCCCGGAATAGCTGATTTATTTCAAATTGATGCCACTAATACTCAAGCAACTTTATATATCACCAAACCTCAAGGAAACGTCAATAAATTTCTGATTTCCTATGGTTATGGCGCCGATACCAAACAGTTTAATACCACTGTAAGCATTAACCCTTCAGTCTGGATTGATTCTGTAACTATTAAAAACCTTGCACCCAATACCACCTACTTTTTTAAAGCCAACGCCATAAATGATTGTACTCCTGGTGCGGATAGTAAAGTCCTCCAGGCCAAAACCACCTCAAACCAAAAAAGTATCAACAAATCATTTAAATCTTCCAACATCATTCAACGAAAAATTACAAATAATCTCAACCCTCAATCGACTGTACCCGCCCCATCTGGAACTCAAAAAGTGACAGTTTCCCCTACTCAACCAACTACAAATACACCACTAAATTTACCCTCAGCCAATACACCGCAAACTGCACCAGCGATCAGCTCAACACCTGCACCGCAACCAACTCAAAGTTGGTTGGGAGGAATAGTCACTTCCATTAAAAAAATGTTCGGATTTTAATTAAACTTCTACCTTTCTTGTAACCAAATTTTTGTCTAAAGCAACTATTTTTAATTTATGATTATTGTTGTTGCAACGCCCTTAATTTGACTTTTGAGGTCAAAATATGCTATAGTATCGCTTCTGCCCATCATGCTTAAGAGTATGATGGGTTTTTTGATGGTCAACGGACTAAGCAGAATGGATTTCCATCGGGGTTATCCATACAAGCAGCTGCCCGCCCTTAAACAATCTTTGGCGAAGATTGTTACGTCATTTCATCTGGGCGCCACCAGGAACCAAGCATTTAGCAAAAATATTGCTAATACAGTCTTGGGGGTTTTTTGTTTCTCTTTTTTCCTTCAAAATAGCTCTCTTGCCTTTGCTCAAACACCTATTGCCCCTGTTAATCAGGTCATCAATCAGGTTCAAAGCACGATCCCATCTGCTACTCCCACACCATCACCATCTGCTATTCCTGTACCCACACCACCAGCAACTGATTTTCAACTGCCACACACAGGCTATGTCACTACTCCTTTTTCGGTTTATCATCCCGGAATAGATATCTGTATTGGACTTGGAATGCCAATCAAACCAATAGCCAAAGGGGTCGTCACAGAAGCTGGCTACAATATCTGGGGACTAGGACTGATGGTAGAGATCGATCATGGTAATGGTTATAAATCTACCTATGGTCATATGGGTAAAATCTACGTCACCAAAGGCAAA
>CAYOMO010000023.1:0-15192 GCA_964405065.1 uncultured Gammaproteobacteria bacterium | reverse complement strand
CTGATAAACCCCTAATTGTATTAATTCATACTATCCAGGACATAAAGGATTTGGGGATCAGTATTGACCCGAAACAAGAATCGATTTTAAAAAAACTCTGGCCAAATCCTGTCAGTATTATTATCCCAACTACCAATCAAAATCTGCGCTATCTTCACCGGGGTAAAAACTCAATCGCCTTTCGTTTACCCAAAACAGATTGGCTGCAAAAGCTGCTCTCTATCTCAGGGCCACTTGTTGCCCCTAGTGCCAATTTTGAAGGTGAAAAACCAGCAGCTACCATAGAAGAAGCGGAAACTTATTTTGGAAATCAAATTGATTTTTATCTCGATGATGGCGATAAAACCGGCCGTTCCTCCACGATAATCAAATTACTACCCGCCAATTTTGAATTAATTCGCGAGGGCGACTTTAAAATAACTTCTCTATGAAACAAAAAAAAGCCATTATTATTGGGGCTGGATTTGGAGGATTGTCTTTAGCTCCACTTTTAGCAAAACAAGGTTATAAAGTCCAGGTGATTGAGAAAAATAATATGGCTGGTGGGAGAGCCAGAGTTTGGAAAAGTAAAGGCTTCTCTTTTGATATGGGGCCATCTTGGTATCTAGGACCTGAGATATTTGAAAAATACTTTGCTGAATTTGGGTTAAAACCTGCAGACTTATACCATTTAAAAAGACTCGATCCAGCTTACCGAATATTTTTTTCACCAGATGACATTATTGATATTTCACCTAAGCTAAAAGATGTTTATAAATTATTTGACTCTCTTGAAGAAAATGGCTCAGAAAAACTAAAAAAATATCTGACTCAATCAAAATACCAATATGATGTCTCAATGGAAAACTTTATTTATAAAGAGTATAAAAGCATCTTTAGCTTTATTAATAAAAAACTTATCAAAGAAGGTCCCAAACTAAATGTTTTCGACACAATGGAAAAATTTACTGCCAAATTTTTCACCAGTGATAAAGCCAGAAAAATTGTTTCTTACACTATGGTATTTTTAGGCGGCTCACCCAAAAACACTCCCGGTATGTACGCTATTATGGCGCATATGGACATGAACCTTGGTGTCTGGTATCCGATGGGAGGATTTGGAGCCATTGTCAAAAAAATGGTTGAACTATGTAAACAGCATCAAGTGTCATTTACATATAATAATGAAGTTCAAAGTATTCTAGTCAAAGACGGTCAAGCTGTAGGAGTTAAGACAAATAAAGGCACGTATTCGGCTGAGGTTGTCATTTCAAATGCTGATTTACAGTTTACTGAAACAAAGCTTTTACCAAAACAGTATCAATCATATCCCAAAGAATATTGGGAGAAAAAAATCATTTCTCCTTCGGCTTTTATTGTCTATCTAGGAGTAAAAAGAAAAGTTAAAAATCTGGAGCATCACAATCTTGTTTTAGCCAATGACTGGAATCAGCATTTTAATGCCATCTTTGATAAACCCTCATGGCATAACAATCCTTCCTATTATATTAGCTGTCCTTCAAAAAGCGACCCCTCTGTTGCTCCTAAAGGAATGGAAAATATTTTTATTTTAGTCCCCTCTGCTCCCGGTCTAAATGATACAGATGCTGCCCGAGAAAAATATTATCATATGATAATGAAAGATCTACAAAAAAATATTGGTGACAATTTTGAAAAAGATATTATTGTTAAAAGAATATATTCTCAAAGAGACTTTATTGAAGATTATCATGCCTACAAAGGAACCGCCCTCGGAATGGCTCCAACTTTTTTTCAATCAGCCTATTTTAGGCCCAACCATCACAGCAAAAAAATCAAAAATTTATACTACACTGGGCTATATAATCATCCAGGAACAGGCGTTCCAATGGTGATGATCTCGTCTCAAATAGCCGCAGAAGAAATTTTAAAAAATGATAAATAGCACTATTTTCAATATTTTTAGAAAAGGTAGTAAAACATTTTTTTACTCAAGTCTTTTTTTCCCATCTGAAGTCCGCGAAGATATTTTTACTTTTTATAGCTTTGTTAGAACAGCTGACAATTTTGTCGACACCCTACCTCAACAAAAAAAACCATTTTTTGTTTTTAAAAAACTACTATTTGAAGAGCTTTCTGGAAAACCAAGCCATCATCCGATAATTTCAGCATTTGTAAATCTTACATATAAATATTCCTTCAAAAAAATATGGATAAATAGTTTTATGTCAGCAATGGAATCCGATCTAAATCCCAAAAAAAATCTGACTGATAAACAATTAGCAACTTATATCCATGGTTCAGCTGAAGTAATTGGCCTGATGTTGGCAACAATTTTTAAAGTCGAAAAAAATGCTTATCCAGCCGCTAAAAAACTTGGTAAAGCCATGCAATTGATCAATTTCATTCGCGACATCGATGAAGATAACAACCTTGGTAGAATTTATTTTACAAAAAAAGATCTTTCAACTTTCGGTTTAAGAGATCTTAAATATTCCACCACCCACAACAATCCTGAAGGATTTAAAAAATTTATTCATTTTCAAATTGCGAAATACCATCGAATAAATAATCAAGGTAAAAAAGGGTATCAGTATCTACCATTTGAACTTTTAACCCCTGTTAAAACTGCTACCAATATGTATGAATGGACAGCAGATCAGATTTATCAGGATCCCTTTGTTGTCTATCGTACTAAAGTCAAACCACCCGTCTCTCATATTTTGTATCAGTTAGGACGTAACTCTTTATCGCTATGACACTTTCAACTTTAATTAAAATATCTCGTCCTAAATTTTGGGGCTATCTAGGAGGGACTTTTTTAGTTGGCTATACTTTGGGAATCAAGTCTTTAAATGATTTTTATACTCCAACTTTTTTTTATTTACTAGTTTTTTTTCTAATTCCAGCCAACCTTTATTTATATGGCATTAATGATCTTTTTGATCAGGATACAGACAAACACAATCCCAAAAAAATGACTAAGGAACACCTACTTGTCAAAAAAGAAACTCAATTTTTATCTTTCCTGTTAGTAATTTCTTTTTTAATTATGATTACAACATTATTTTTTCTACCTACTTTACCCACCAAATTATTTTTATTATGTTTTATTTTTTTAGCAACTTTCTACTCCGCACCTCCTCTAAGATTTAAGACCAAACCATTCCTCGATTCAACATCAAATATTCTTTATACATTACCTGGACTCATTGGATATCTTGTCTTATATCCTCACTCTGTTAATTGGTTGATTGTTTTAGCAACTTTTTGTTGGGCTGGAGCAATGCATCTATTCTCAGCCATCCCTGATATTGATGCTGATACAAAAGCTAAATTAAATACAACGGCAATTTATTTGGGGCGCAATTATTCATTAATCGCTTGTTTTTTACTATGGGTAGTATTCGCTTTTATTATAATAATCGAGTCCAATATAAATCCTCTTTTTGAACTATTAACTTTGATATATCCGCTTATTCCTTTGAGTTTACTTATCAAACCTTCTCTTCCAATTAGTAAAATATACTGGTACTTTCCTTGGATAAATAATCTTCTTGGGTTCGGGCTTTTTGTATTACTTATTTCAAAAAACTAACAAATGAACAAATTACTTCAATTAACCAAACTAAAACAAAAAATGCTCACAGACCTATCACTTCCTTTGCGAGATACCGCTACCAATTTGGTGTTTGGTGAAGGCAACCCAAACCCACAAATCTATTTTTTAGGAGAAGCTCCGGGAAGACATGAAGATGAAACAGGCTTACCATTTGTCGGACAAGCTGGCAAACTTTTAACCAAATTAATCGAAAGTATCGGCCTAAAAAGATCCGATGTTTATATTACCAGTATTGTCAGATATCGCCCACCTCAAAATAGAGATCCAAAACCATCAGAAATAGAAGCTTTTAAACCTTATCTAGATCAAGAGCTAAACATTCTCAAGCCCAAAATAATAGCCACTCTCGGTAGATTTTCTCTGAATAAATTTCTACCTAATGTGAAGATTTCACAAGTTCACGGGACACCTCACCCAATAATTTTCAACAACCAGCCAGTAATAATTTTCCCTCTTTACCATCCGGCTGCGGCTTTAAGAAGACAAGCATTTAAACAGGTTTTAGAGACCGATTTTGTTAAATTATCCTCCTTTTTGACAAAACAAATGTAAGACTTCGCTCTTGACGAAGCTATCCTTCCTATGTGTACAATGAATATACGTTACTGCCCAAGAAACGTTTAGCTTTTTTCGCAGTAATCATCTAGTATTTAATCAAACTGCTAGAATTAAATCCAAACCTTAAGGAGGTGAGACTGTTGAGAAAAACTGCCCAATATCGACTAAGCTCAATGCTTCGTCCAAAATCAAATGGTTTCACCCTAGTGGAACTTTTAGTAGTTATCGCAATCATCGCCGTTTTGGCTGCTGTTGTTATTTTGATCATTAATCCTATGGAATTGACCAAACAAAGCCGTGATACCGCTCGTATGAGTGATTTAACCAGCTTAAACAACGCCTTGAACGTAGCTGTTCAAGAAGCTTCCAATTCTGGAACTCTTTGTATGTCACCTGCTACTGCTCCTTGTAGTGGCACATCCAACACTTTACCTCAGAGTAGTACCCGAAAAGCCGATGGTACTGGCTGGGTTAAAGTAAACCTAAGTGGCCAACGAAGTGTATCAGTTCCAACTTTGCCTGCTGACCCAGTGAATGATGCAACCTATCACTACACCTATCAGACTAACGCTGCTGGTGATAAGTGGGAGGTCAATGCTGTATTGGAATCACAAAAATACCAAACAAAGATGGCAAATGATGGTGGAGACAACGACAACGTTTACGAAGTCGGATCAGATTACACTATCATCAACTGATCTTCTTGAGTTACATCAAGGTAACAAAAAAACCGTTAACGAAAGTTAGCGGTTTTTTTTGCACTAAAACAATTTAACAATTTAACAATTTAACAATTTAAGGAAATTATCGTTTTGGAGATGATTTCAAAGCTCGGGCTTTTCCAGCTCGACCAAATTTTCTTCGTTCTCGGACTCTCGCATCACGAGTCAATAAACCTGCAGCTTTAAGTGGTTTCCTGTGAGATGCTGAATCGGCGGATTCTAATACTTTTGCAATACCATGCACTAATGCATCCAATTGAGCTTTAGGTCCACCACCAATAATCTTAACTGTTCCGGTCATTTTACCCAATGTTTTAGTCAGCTCAAATGGTCTTTGATAAGCTTTTTGTGCAACCGGACCGCCAAAATAATCAGAAATTGGTTTACCATTGACTGTCATTTGTGCCTGACCAGGGAAAAGCCGAACTCTAGCTACAGCAGACTTTCTTCGTCCAACTGCTTGATAGTGATTGTCTTGTACAGTTGCCATTATTGAGCTACCTCCTCAGTTGTTTCTGCCACTTTTTCGACTTTTAACTGTTTCTTATAAGGATGCTCTGAACCAGCAAAAACATGTAGTTTAGTAAACAATTGATCACCTAATTTTCCTTTTGGAAGCATCCCTTTAATCGCATGCTCGACGACTTTTGCGGGCTTAGTATCAATCATCTGATTGAAAGTTTCGACTCTCAACCCACCTGGGTATCCTGAATGTCGGGCATATTTTTTATCCGTAGCTTTTTTACCAGTGACTTTTACCAAAGCTGCATTGGTAACCACAACATAATCACCCATATCCAAATAAGGCACAAAGTTTACTTTGGATTTACCACGTAGTTTATCCGCTGCTTGAACAGCCAAACGACCTAAAATCTGACCTTTGGCATCAATATGATACCAGCTTCTTTTAACTGTTCTAGCAGATACTGTATTTGTTGACATTATTTCCCCTCCTCCTTAACTTCTTCTTTTACTTCAGCTGGTTTTTCTTCTTTAACAGTTTTAGCAGATTTTTTATCTTCAGATAGCAACAAACTCATTTTTACCATCATAGCCCCATCTCCCTGACGAGCTCCTAAACGAACGGTACTGGTATAACCGCTTGTACGATCTTTTAAACGAGGGAGTAATACTTTAATTAATTTATCCTGGGTAGTTTTTGCCGTCAAGAATTGAGAGACAAGTCTCTGAGAAGAAGTATCTTTGGCCTGATTGATAAGTTTATCAACAAGTCCTTTAACTGCTTTGGCTTTACTTTCTGTGGTCTGAATTGATTCGGATAAAAAAAGAGATTGGACTAAGCTTTTGAAAAGAGCTGTCCGTTGATTTTTATTTCGACCAAGATGTGCGCCATAAACATTATGCCTCACCTAAAGACAGCCCCCTCTCTGCTAATTTTTCAGAAATTAAAGTTAATGATTTTGCTCCCAAATTTTTAGCTTTCATCAAAAGAGTTGGTTGAGTTGTGGTCAGTTTACCAATGGTATCGATATCGATAGCTTTCAAAGCATTACTTATTCGAACTGGCAGATCAAGTTCTTCAATTGAAGCTTTCATCATATCATTTGCCATAAAAGAAGGAGCTTTTACTTCTTCAACTTCATCATCAGCAGCTGGCTCATAGATCTGATGGAAATATCCACTTAAAATTTCAGCTGATTTATTAACAGCTTCTAAAGGAGTCAAACTTCCATCAGTTGTTACAACCATAGTCAATTTATCAAAATCGGTTCTTCGTCCAACTCGAGTTTGGTCTACTGTGTAGTTCACAGCTGAAACAGGAGAAAAAACAGCATCAACTGGAATAACACCAATTTCAGTACTTTTTCTTTCATCAGCTATCATGTATCCAACACCTGCTTCAACAGTCAATTCCATAGCCAATTTAGCTTTTGCATCAGAAACAGTAGCAATTGGTTGTTCTGGATTGGTAATTTCAGCTTGTCCCAGAGTATCAATATCTCCAGCTTTAACTTCACCTAACCCATTTGAGGTAAGACGCATTTTAACAGGTTTATCTCCATACAATTTAACTCGAACTTTTTTGAGATTTAAAATAACTTGAATAACATCTTCAATAACACCTGGGATAGTAGAAAACTGATGTGAGACTCCATTAATTTTAACTGAGGTTACAGCAGCCCCTTGTAAAGAGGAAAGCAAAGTTCTTCTCAAACCATTACCTAAAGTATATCCATAACCAGCCTCTAAAGGCTCAATTGCAATAGTCGCTGTGTTTTTTTCTTCTGATTCAACTTTTACTTTAAATTTCATTTTTTTAAAATTCCTTTAATTTTAAGGTATTCAGTTATTATAGTTTTATCGTGAGTAGAACTCAACGATCAACTGTTCTGATACACCTTTCTCCATCTCATCTCTTTCAGGGAGACGCAAAATTTTCCCCGACAAGCCTTTTCTCTCGAGCCATGCAGGAACATCTGGATTCTCATCCAAATTCTTTTTGATTTGAGTATTATCTACTATTTTCGGAGAAATTGCAACTACTGAATTTACGCGTATTTGTGCGGAAGGAATGTTGAGTTTTTTAGAATCAACAACTACATGTCCGTGACCCACCAACTGTCTAGCTTGAGCTCGAGATGCAGCAAAACCAAGTCGATATACTACATTATCTAAACGGGTCTCAAGAAGCTCCAACATCTTTTTACCAGTTGCTGTTTTTACCCGAGCTGCTTCTTCATAAGTTTTTCTAAACTGTTTTTCAGTCATCCCAAACATTCGTTTGGCTTTTTGTTTTTCTCGCAACTGAGTCCCATATTCAGTTACTCGAGATCGAGTTTTAGTGCCTCGCATACCAGGAGGAACTGCACCTTTTCTCTCAATCGCTTTTAAATCTTTTTTAAATAAAGCTACACCTTCTCGGCGTGACAATCTTCGTTTTGGTCCGTTATATTTTCCCATATTTGTTTTTGAATTATAAATTATGAATTATAAATTATGAAACGGTTTCGAATTTCATAAATCATCATTCTTAATTCTTTATACTCGTCTCCTTTTCTTAGCCCGAGGGCCATTGTGTGGAACAGGTGTCATATCAGCGATCATAGTAATACCCATTCCAACATTTTTCAAAGCCCGAATAGATGCATCTCTTCCAGGACCAGGTCCTTTAATATAGACTTCCATTGAGTTCATTCCCATCTGCTTGGCTTTCGCTGCAACTTTTTCAACTGCAGTAATAGCAGCAAATGGTGTTGCCCGTCTGGCACCTTTAAAACCAACATTTCCAGATGAACTCCAAGTCAAAGCAGCTCCTGCAGTATCAGTAAGAGTTACTAAAGTGTTATTAAAAGTCGCAGTAACATAAATTCTGCCTTTTTCAATAGTTTTTTGTTCTACTGCTTTTTTCTTTGATTTAATCTGAACTTTTTTAGCCATAATTTTGTTGATTAGTTGATTGGTGAATTAGTTGATTAGAAGGTTTTTCCTAATTAACTAATCTCTAATTCACTGATTAACTTTTTGCAAAGCATCAAGCTCTGCTTATTTCGTCTCCTTCTTTACTGTACCAACTGTCTTTCTCTTACCTTTTTTAGTTCGAGAATTACGTCTGGTATTCTGACCCCTAGCTGGCAAACCTTTTCGATGTCGCATTCCTCGATAAGAACCAATCTCTTCTAATCTTTTAATATTCTGCGCAATCTCTCGATTTAAATCACCTTCAACTACCCAACCTTCCAAGGCTTTCTGAAGTCGATTTACTTCTTCTTCAGATAAATCTTTAATTCTTTTAGAACCTTCCACTTTAGCTTTTTCCAAAAGTTGAGCCACATTGGATCTGCCCACACCAAAAATGTAGGTCAATCCAATATCCGCTCTTTTATCATTTGGTAAATCAATTCCTGCAAGTCTAGCCATTTAATTAAATTATGAATTATAAAGTATAAATGATAAAACTTAAAACCAAATTAACTGAGTTTTATAATTTATAATTTTGACTTTATAATTTTTATCCTTTCTTATCCCTGTCTCTGTTTATGCTTTGGGTCGCGTGAACAGATCACGAACAAAACACCTTCGCGTTTAACAACTTTACATCCAGTACATCTTGTTTTAATACTTGCTGCTACTTTCATCTGTTTAATCTCCTTAAGATCTCAATCTCAGCTTGATGCGTCCTTTGTCCAAATCATACTTTGGACTCATCTCAGCAACTACTCGATCACCTTGTAGTAATCGGATGTAATGCCTGCGCATCTTACCAGAAATGTGGCATAAAATCACCCGTTTTACCAGTTCAGGAATGGTTCGAGATACAGTAATCTCCACCCGAAATAAGGTATTTGGTAACACCTCTAATACAACCCCCTCTACTTCAATCTCATCTGGTATCTGATCCATGACACATTTCTACTCCTTTTTAGCACAAAATATTTTGGCCTTAAAAAGGACTTTGGTTATTGTAACAAACTACGCACGGGAATACAACCCTATAGGCACAAACACTCCAGCAACTACACTTTGCGCCAATCAGTCAATATTTCGGCCTTCTTTTTACCCACCACAATACTCATTTCAAAAAGTCCCGACAGCGATCCATCTTCACTTTCATACGTCCAATTGTCCTCTGCAATCACCACTTCGGAAGTCCCAGCAGCATAAATCACTTCAATAGCCAGGGTCATTCCCTCCTTTAATATTGGCCCTGTTCCAGGACGACCGTACCCAGGAACTTCTGGCTCTTCATGCATCTCACGACCCACTCCATGACCTACCAAGGCTCTTACAACATGATATCCGGCACCTTCAACCTTTTTTTGAATAGCTGATGATATATCTCCGACCCGGTTACCAGCCACCGCCTGCTTTATGCCTAAAAATAGTGCTTCTTCCCCTACCTGTAAAAATCGTTTCTTCTCTTCCCATTCTTGACTCTTGTCACTTGACGCTTGTCCCACCAATATAGTCCACGCATTATCAGTATGCCAACCTTTATACATAGCAGCTAAATCAACACTAATAAGATCACCGTTTTGAATTTTTCTCTCTTTAGGTATTCCATGAACAACTTCCTGATTGACTGTCACACAGGTAGCCCAATGATAATCAGGGACTGTCTTGTACGACCAATCTCCCCCTCTTTTATAAATCTCCTCACCAGCTGCTTTATCCACTTCAAGTTCAGAAACCCCAATTTGAGCGGTTTCTAAGGCTTTTTTAAGGGCTTTTGCACTAATCACCCCACTTTTGCGCATAAGCTCTAACTGGTCTTTGTTTACTGGTATTAATCCCATGGTTATTCTTGGATAGGATAAAGCGTTAAGCGTAAAGGGTATAGAAAAAACAAGAAATACCCACTTTACCCTTTACCCTTCACCCTTTCCCCTTTCTCAGGCAGATTACTAACTAGTTCTTCAAATATCTCATCAATTCCTTTTGTTGCATCAACCGTAGTTAAAATAGGCTGGTAATGTTCCAATATTTTATCCAAATCCTTCATCTGTTCATTAAACCGATTTTCAATTGCCTCTTTATTATCATCCTCTCTCGCGCGTGACACCATCCGTTGATGTGCTACTTCAGTGTCTAGCTTTAAATAAAAAACTTTTTCAAATCCTGGGTCAAAACTATCAATCTGATGAAGAGTCCGAGGATAACCTTCCATGACAAAACCTTTCGCTCCTACAGTCTCTACTTTTTCACTAATAATCTCTTCCACAATCTCGTCATCAACCAAATGTCCCTGCAACATCACAGAACTAATTCTCTGCCCCAACTCACCATTTTGATGAACAATATCTCGTAAAATAGCTCCCATTTTCAGAGTTGGCACCTGTAAATATTCAGCTAATTTATCAACTTGAGTACTTTTCCCGCTGCCTGGTAATCCTAATACTAAAACTTTCATGTTTTATTTCTCCATTATCTTTGCAGGAATTTATCGTAATTACGTTCAATCAGTTTGCTCTCAAATTGCTTTGCTGTATCTAATACCACTGAAACAACGATCAGTAGCGAAGTTCCTCCTATTGCCAAAGTCGTCACACCAGTGAAGCTTGACACCATTGACGGCAGAATCGCGATCAATCCCAAGAAAATACCTCCAGCTAAAGTGATTCGAATCAAAATATAATTCAAATAGGCTGCAGTAGCTGCACCTGGACGTATACCCGGAATAAAGCCACCATATTTTTTAATTTCATCTGAAATTTTTGTTGGGTTGAAAATTACCGCTGTATAGAAAAAAGTAAAACCCATTACCAACAGGAAATACGTTAGATTGTAGGCAATAGAATTAGGGTTAAAATTGGCCGCTAGCCATCTACCGATATCCTGAATTTGGGGTTGATTCACAGTCGTTAAAAACTGTCCACCAAAAGAGGGAATTAAGACTAATGATACTGCAAAAATAATCGGAATAACTCCGGCTTGATTGACTCGAAGAGGCAGATACGTCTGCACCGGACCACTCCCTTTATTGTTTGCAAAACGTTTGGCATAATTGACGGCAATCTGCCTTCGACCTTCATTAACAAACACAATTGCATAAGTAACAGCAAAAGCCAAAGCTCCAAAAATAATTAAGTTTAAAATTTGCTGCTGATCCAATACTGATGCCGTTTGTAATAAAAGACGTGGGGCACTAGCAATGATACCAGCAAAAATAAGTACCGAAATACCATTCCCAATACCGTATTCAGTCAACAATTCACCCAACCAAACTTCAATCATTGTGCCAGCTACCATACCTAACACTATGGCAATAATCTGCATTGGAGATTCCACCGTTACCAATCCTTGATTTTTCAACAAAGTATAAACACCAATGGCTTGAAGCAAAGCTAAAGGGATAGTTAAATAACGGGTATATTGATTGATCTTCTGCTTGCCATATTCACCTTCTTTAGACAAAGCTTCCAGTTTTGGAAAAACAATCGTCAAAAGCTGAATAATAATTGAGGCATTAATATAAGGATTCAACCCAATTGCCAAAATAGAAAAGTTTGCTAAAGTCCCACCGGAAAAAATATTTAAAAGCCCCAAAAGCTGATTTCCGGCAAATATAGACTTTAAACCTACTAAATCTACTCCACCGAGGGGTATGTGGGCAATAATGCGAAAAATAACAAGTATAACTGCAGTAATAATAAGTTTCCGTCGTAGTTCAGGGATTTTAAATGCTTGTGTGATCGGTTTTAAAAACTCAGACAACTTTACCTCCGGAGGACTCTATAGCTGATTTGGCTGATTGAGTAACTGGCAGTTCAACACGCAAGTTTTTAACAGTCAAAGCTCCTCCGTTAACTATTTTAACACCTTTTTTTGCAGATGTTTCGTTTATTACTTTATGCTCCAAAAGGGATGCTACAGTCACTACAGATCCAGCAGCAAAAACATTTAAATTTTCAATTTTAACTAAAGCCAATTTAGGCGAAACTTTTGTATTACCCCAACCTCTTCGATAAGGCAACTTTTTAAAATAAATTAAACCGGCTCCAACGTTGGCGGCAGGGATTTTACCACGTGATTTCTGTCCTTTCATACCTCGTCCAGAAGTTTTTCCTTTGCCAGAACCAATACCACGACCAACTCTTTTAGCTGCCCTAGTTGTAACTTTTTGTAACGAATTAATTTGCATTATTTTTTACCTGCTTTCTCTTCAGTTTCCACTTTAGTCTCTGCTTTAACTTCAGCTTTTACTTCTACTTTCGGAGCATCTCCTGAACCGACTTTAATTCTTTTTAATGCCTCAAGCGTGACATACACATTTGAAGCTTTATTTTTAGTTCCCAACAATTTAGTTACAATATCTTTGATACCGGCTGCTTCAACCACTACACGAACCGGGCCGCCAGCAATCACCCCAGTACCTTCGGGTGCTGGTTTCATGATCAGTTTAGCTGCCCCATATTTCAAATAAATCTCATGTGGGATAGTTCGCTCTGCTTTCAAAGGAACACGGATCAGATGTTTTTTCGCATACAAAGTCCCTTTTCGAACAGCCGATTGTACATCAGCAGCTTTACCCAAACCAACCCCAACCCGACCTTTCCGGTCACCAACTACTACTAAAACAGATAGACCTCGTTTGTCTCCACCTTTGGTTTTTTTCGAAACTCGGTTTACCTGAACTACTTTTTCGAAAAATTCAGATGGGGTTGCATTTTGTCCTCTTTGGAAACGACCGCCTGGTCTTTGACCACCAGGGCGATTTCCACCTGGTCTATTACCTCGATTATTTTGATTGTCCATATTTCGATCCATATTAGAAATCCAAACCTCCTTTTCGCAAACCTTCAGCTAGAGCTTTAACTCTACCATGATACAAAAAACCACCTCGATCAAATACCACTTTACTGATCTTTTGTGCGATCGCTTTTTTAGCCAATGCTTCACCAACCTGAATAGCTTTATCTGTCTTATTCCCAGATTTGATTTTTAGATCTGATTCCGAAACCAAAGTTTTATGCTGCATATCATCTATAATCTGAGCATAGATATGCTGTGTTGATCTAAAAATAGCCACTCGAGGCCGTTCTCCATTACCAGAGATCTTTTTTCGTACTTTTGTATGACGATGTATTCTTTTAGCTTTAAACATTTTAATTGATTAGTTGATTAGTGAATTAGTTGATTAGAAGTTTTTCCTAATTAACTAATCTCTAAGGCGAAGACACAAGCTTCGCTTAATTCACTGATTAACTATTTTCCTCCTGCTGCCTTTCCAGCTTTACCAGCTTTCTTTCGAACATATTCACCCGCATAACGAATACCTTTTCCTTTATATACTTCTGGCGGTTTAACAGCTCGAATATTTGCCGCAATCTGTCCAACCAACGCTTTATCTATACCAGTAACTGACAATTTGGTATTATCCGCAACTGCGAAAGTAATACCCTCTGGAGCATCCATTTTAACCGGATGCGAAAAACCAACATTCAAAGTCAAAGCATTTCCCCCACCCTGAGCTCGATAACCAACACCCACCATCTCCAAATTTTTAGTCCAGCCAGTTGTCACACCTACCACCATATTGTTAACCAAAGTTCTCATCAATCCATGCATTGAGCGACCCTCTTGATTGCCTCTTTTTCTTTTCACAATTAGCTTGCCCTCTTCTTGTTCAACTTTAATTGATTTGTGAAGTGGCATTTCCAAAGCCCCTTTCGGGCCTTTAATAGCTACTATATCTTCACTTAGAGTTACTTCAACTCCTTGTGGTAAAACTATTGGGTTGTTTCCAATTCGTGACATATATATACCAGGCTTCCCATTACCAAATGTAAGCCATTACCTCCCCGCCCAATTTAGCTTTTCGGGCTGCTTTATCTGTCATAACACCTTTTGGTGTAGAGATTAAAGCCATTCCAACTCCACTTAATACATATGGCAAAGCGTTTGTCCCTTTATAAACTCGCAAACCAGGTTTTGAAATTCTTTTAATTTCAGTCATCGCTGGTTTTCGATCGTTATACTGCAATGTAACCATCAGTCCAATATTTACTTTACTCTTTTCAGCTTTCTTCTCAGTCCAGGAAGCAATATATCCTTCTTTTTTCAATACATCACAAATTGAACTAACTAGTTTAGAATAAGGCAATAACACCTCATCTTTTTGAGCCAAATAACCATTTTTTATTCTGACTAAACTATCTGCTACTATATCCATTTTTAAAAATTCTAAATTATAAAGTATAAATTATAAAACTTGACTAATTCTTGTTTAACAACGTACTGCTTTATATTTAAATTCCTTTCTGCTTAGTCGAAGCTAAGCCAATTAAATCAACTTACTTACCATGATGCTTTCTTTACACCTGGTAAATAGCCCTTATAAACAAATTCTCTAAAACAAATTCGGCAAATACCAAATTTTCTTAGATAACCTTTTGAACGTCCACACTGAGAACAAATGTTCACTTTCTGAACTTCAAATTTAAATTTCTTTTTTACAACATTCGATGTTTTTGCCATAACTTTTTAATATTTAAGAAACAATTATCAAGTATTCCAAATTTTGTATCTTGTTATTTATTTCTTGTATCTTTCCTTTCGACCTATAATTATAGATCAAACTATCTCAAATTGCACTCACTAAGCAACCTTCATGAAAGGCATGCCCATCAACTCTAAGAAACGTCGACCTTGCTCGACATTTTGAGAATTGGTGTTAATAGTAATCTGCATACCTCGAATTTTATCGACATTTTTGTAATCAATTTCAGGAAATAACACCTGTTCTCTCATTCCTAAATTATAATTACCCTGAGCATCAAAAGCAGTTGGCGATACTCCTCGAAAATCTCGAACTTTTGGCAATACGATATTGATCAGCTTGTCAAAGAAAGCAAACATTATTTATCCTCGTAA
>CAYOMO010000022.1:0-15361 GCA_964405065.1 uncultured Gammaproteobacteria bacterium | reverse complement strand
AGTGGTTTAAAAAAGATCCGTTAATTCATAGTATTCTGCTGATTTTAACTGTTCCGATTACTATTTTTTTTGTAATTGTGGGCATTTTTATCTATTCATTCGCTAGTATGTTTCATCCTGATTATGAAGAGTTTGGTCCTAAAATAGCTTTGTACAAGGCTCAAGAATGTGTGAATATCAGCCAAGAATATCCTGAATCATCAGAATGTGTGCTATTAGATTTTTACATGGAAAGTATGTGGAAAAGCAGCCCCAAATCTTTAGATAAAGTAGTCCAAAGTGCTGCAAATGTTCAAGAATATGACGATAATCAATCGATATTTATGCAGATAGTATCCTCTTTAATCACCCCAAAACCTTTGCCATCGTTAAAGAATTATCCTAAAAAAGGAAGTCAATGGATTTGTAGTCAAAAGGGACGAATTATAGAGGATATAACCAAAGAATTCGTTACCCCCTCACAATATAAATGTTGGCCTAAATAAAATTCTGATTTATCCGATCTCAATGCGAAGCATCAAGCTCCGCTTATCCGATTTATCCGTTTAGTGCCCAAGAGAGGAGTCGAAGAGATATCACAGGGCGTATACCCGTAGTTGATTCATTTTTTTCTGTTAATTTGTAAAGTAAATCCAATTAATATCCCGATTACAGTAAATAATAATGGCCAAAATAAAATTGCATCATAAAGCCAGGTGCCTGTTAAAGGTTTGAATGACCAGCCCGATTCTTGTTTTATAAGTAAAAATAAGCTAATGTTGCCTGGAAAAAAAAGAGCTAGAAATATCAAGCCAAATATACAGCCTGTTAATCCGCCAAACAAAATATAGTTGTTTTTATTCATAAATGTTTTAGAGATAGAACTTGTGGGAAAAAGTATTTTAAGTATCCACTTTGTGGATGTAGTTGTATTTTTCCCGTTAAAGTTAGGTGTCTACCTTTAATCTTCCACGCCTTGCTTTGTGCCCGAGAGAGGAATCGAACCTCCATGTCTTGCGACAATAGTTCCTAAAACTATCGTGTATACCATTTCACCACTCGGGCGAGTGTCGACAAATTGTACCAAACTGAGGCTAAAAAAGAAATGCGGATCTATTTTAACTGCTTTTTGCTGATTGCTGAAAGCTGTAAGCTGACAGCTCTTAATATCTTATAGTTTTTGCTATTTAGGCTCAAATATAGTATAATAAGTAATAATCAAGTACCAATTATACAAGCCTCCAATGATTTGTATCTTGGAGTTTGTTTCTTGATTAATTACTATATATGGCACTTACTCCTTTCTATAAACCTTCTGGTGATGAAGTTCGTGATATGGTCAGACGCAATCGTGAGAACGGTGAAATCGAAGAAGGTTTTGAAACAGAAAAAGATGAAGCTCAGTATTTCCAGCATTCTTCCAAAGAGGACTATGATCAGCATGTTTTAAAGCAGAAAATGAATGCTTTAGAGATGTATACGATGAAAACTCCAGAGGCTACCGACAATTTAGTTCAGGTAGAGATGGCTGAAGCTATTTTGACTGCTGAAGTAGCGGCTGAGAAAGCTGAATTTAAAATTGGCAATCAGACTGAATTAACATTTCGAGTTCAAACTGTAGAATCTAAAGCCCCAACCGAGCCAAAAGCTGAAACTCCAAAAACTATCGCTGAACAAGCTCCATCCGACATGGATGAGATCATGTCTTATGTTGATTTTGGTAAATGGACTAAAAAAGGCGCAGGTGCCCTTTTTGGTGTTGTTAAAGGGTTGTTTGGTGGCCTTTTCTCTGTCGCTAAAGATGTTTCTAAGGTTGACAAGCCTAAAACTGAAGCTCAGTTAAAAGCCGATAAAAAAGCTAAAGAAGCTGGAATAGCCAAATCAGCTTTTTATGCCCGTTTAGAAAAAGCTCAGGCCGAAGCTCAGGCTTCAGCCCAGGCTATATTGGCGAAAACTATGGCTAGACTGGGTCTGGGCGGAATGAGTGCTGATATGCTCAATTCTTATTTAGGTGAAAATCGCAATTTAAACAGTGAAGAGGTAAATGTTTATACTGCCTTTGAAGTAGCTAGAAAAGCTGAGGAAGCTAAAAAGGCTCAGGAAAAGCAGGTTAAAGATATGCAAATGGCAGCTTCCCAAGGTCCAACTATCAATATAGATGCAGCGGTAGAAGGCGGTACAGGTGGTGGTAAAGCCAACATGTCAGCGGTTTCAGCGGGTGGATAATTCAGCTATCAGCTATCAGCTATCAGCTATCAGCTATCAGCTATCAATGTATCTGTGTATAATTGGTGAGTGAAGATTCGTCTCTGGTTGCCTCTGATTGCTATTTTTATTCTGGGTATTCTTTTACGTTTTATCTATCTTGGTTCGTTGCCTTTTCCGATCAACGGTGATGAAGCCTCTCAGGGCTATAATGCTTGGAGTATTGCTCATTTTGGGACTGATGAATACGGAAATTCTTTTCCGCTTTATTTTCCTTCAGTGGGAGATTACAAATATCCGGTCTACAACTATCTCAGCGCTCCTTTGGTGTATATCTTTGGAATGAATGATTTTATGACCCGGTTTTTGTCGGCTTTATCTGGTGTCCTTTTAATTGGAGTGATTTATAAATTTGCGGAGTTATTAACAAAGGAAAGAAAGACGGCTTTGATAGCAGCTTTGTTTACGGCAATTTCACCCTGGAGTCTGATTTATTCTCGAACAGCTTCTTTATCCAATTTAGCTTTGCTTTTAGCTACTGGTGGCATCTATTTTGTGGTTTCAGGATTGCTAGATCCTAAAAGAGTGGTGAGAAAGTTGATAATTGCCGGACTTATTTTTCTAGTGGCGATTTTTACTCATCAATCAGCTAGAGTATTTATCCCCGGTTTTTTGGGATTGTTACTAATATATATCGGTTTCAATCGGACAAAAAAAGAGTTTGCTGGGATTTGGAAGAAAATAATAATTTTTGGGGTGGTGGTCATTGCTATAACAGGAGCATCTTTGATCCCCTGGGAAAGCCGGGCTCGGGCAGAGGGGCTGTCTGTTTTTAAAAATAGTGCAGCCAGAGACAAGCTCATGACTGAAACTGCCCGAGAAATGGGGCTTGGGGAACCAATGCCACCAATTGTAACCCGAATATTTTTCAACAAACTGACTTTGTTGGGTTGGGAAGTGGGCGGGCGGTATTTATCTCATTTTTCTCCTTCATATTTACTGATTCAAGGTGATATTGTGCAGCTCAATTCTGTTCCCAATATGGGTGTTTTGTATCTATTGGATGGATTATTTTTACTTATTGGCTTGGCTTTATTTCTAGTTAAGCCGTCTTTTCCGCGAATGATTTTGCTGTTTATTTTACTGGCTAGTCCTTTACCGGCGGCGGCTTCTATAGAAACGCCAAGTGCTCAAAGACAGGTGATTGGTTTAGCGGGGTTTGTGATTACTGCAGCTATTGGGTTGAGCTTTTTGCTTGATAATCTAAAAAATAAAGGCTATGTAAAGCATTTGGTGGTATTTTTAATTGTTGGTGGATATTTGTATTTATTTTCATTTTTCCTTGTCAATTTTTTCAAAGTCAAAGCAGTTCATCAGCCTTATGGCTCAGATCAGGGTTATAAAGAGATGGTGGAATATGTCTGGCAGGAAAAAGGTAAATACGAAAAAGTAGTGATGCCGGTGAGCCCTTATATACATTTTTTATATCGAGAGAAAATAGCACCACAGGATTTTCTTAGTCGATCAGAAATTATACCTCCATCTGTTCAACAATGGGATCGGGTGAAAAGTATTGATAATATTATTTTTAATATGCAAGGTAATTGTCCCAAAATCGGTCGGGAAAATGTGCTGTATGTCTGTAAAGGTTTAGAAATTCCTCGCAGTGCGAAAGTCTTAAAGGTAGTCAGATTTGGCGATCTGATTCCGGCATTTACTATGCTGAAATTTGAAGCTCTACCAGCAGATAAACAGGGCAAAGAAGAGCTGCCCTTTATGCTCAATTATATGGTCGAAGGAGATACCCGCTATCCGGAGGGCGTATTCCCAGCCGAAGAAAATAGGTATTGGTAAATAATAAGAAGGATAATGTTTCTTAGACAGTCCTAACATAGCCTTATAGTTGTTTTTTAACTGCTTTTATTTTATATTTCCCTCATGTTAAATAAAAATTTTGAAGTCGGTTCATTTGGAGAAAAACTAGCTCGTTTCGGTCACAATGTGGTTGGAAAACCGTATTATCAAGAAGTATTGAGTGAACAGATTATAGATGGTATTCCTCACTCAGTTAAAATTAATTACAAAAATGGTAAAGAAATTGGTAGATCCGCTTTATATTCATTGCATCAACCGAGAAGTTATTTAGGGCAAGTTGATATGCCTAGTTTTGCTCAAGGTGGACTCTATCAAATAGGCGGGGGGGATTATAAAAATGTTTTTGTTGATGATGGAGCTCGCGATGATCAAATCTTAAAAGAATATATGTGGCACTCTTATAGAGGAACTGATGCAAAAAAATATGCCGAAGCAGCGGCATTTAAAATTGCCACTGTTATTGATCTCGCTAGGTCATATTACCCTGGACTGGTTTTACCATGTACTATTTTTGTTGATAAAGTTGATGATCAATATACTGTTTGGGAGAGACAACAGAGAGCTTTGGTTGTTAATAGAAATATTTTTGATCCAAAAACTGCTGAGGAACTGAGTAAACAAATACAAAATTTTAATGAAAAACCAGTTGAAGATGAATTATTGCGGTCTGGTTTATCCAGAAGAGGCCCATCAGGCTATATAACAGATTCATTTGGGTTGACGGAAATCCATTGGGATGCAATTACTCAGCATTTAGTGGCTCTTGATGTCGTCGATACAGTGGATTTATTACCTCTTTTTCCCGAGTTAAGCATGTCTGATTAGTTGAGTGTTATAATCCAATTGTGCAGCTGCAATTTATCCGTTTTAAAGCTACAGATGAGGTTGAATTACAAGGTTGGCTCAGTGTTCAGCCGGGAGATACTGCGGTGCTGCATATGCATGGGATGTCTGGCAATGGCTACGAAAATTATTTCCTCGACAATCTCAGAGAGCTTTATTCACAGCAAGGACTGACTTTTTTTAGCATCGACAATCGTGGTCGTGGTGTGATCACCGATTTTCGGCAAGGAGATGGTACTAAACAGGCAGGCAGCTGTTTTGAGCTGATTGAAGAGAGTGTTCATGATATTGCTGGAGCGATTGAGTATTTAAAAACCCTTGGAAAAACGAAGATTATTCTCCAGGGCCATTCATTGGGTTGTTTGAAAGTGGTGAATTACCTGGTTAATAACGCAGCTGATGAGGTGATTTCAGCTATTTTGATTGCACCAACAGATATGGTCAGATGGGGTGAAGCAGATGCTAATCATCATGATTATTTAGCCAGAGCTCAAAAAATGGTAGCTGAAGGTAAAGGTGATGAGCTCGTGGAGGAGCGAGTTTGGTCACAAAAAACGCCGATTTCAGCCAAAACCTATATCTCCATTTGCGCTCCTGGTACTTCAGCTGATATCTACGGCGACCGCGAAGGCGGCGCATTGCTGGGAAGGATAAAGATTCCGATGCTACTGGTTTATGGCGATGCCGATACCGGTCTGCAAAAAACTTATGGTTCTGTTGAAAATTGGGTCAAGCGAGTGGAAGGGATAAAAAATGATAAAACAGAAATTCAAATTATTGAAGGGGCTCAACATGGATTCCGGGATCATGAAATAGATTTAGCACAAGCACTTGAACGGTTTATTCGATTATCATTTAGTTAGGAGTCATCTTTTTTTACTTTTATTAATAGGATTTTGGGGGATCATTTCTGGCTGATCTTGTTGTTTCTTAAGTTGTTCCGATAATTCTTTCTGTTGCTGTCTATATTCTTCTTCAGTTACTGCTCGCTCTTCATAAAGAGACTGATATAAGGCAAATGCAGAAGACTGTAGTGCCCAGATGGCATTGCAAACATCATTAGTGGAGCTATATCTAGTGCTAAGATTATCTTGAATTATACGAATTAATCCTTGTGATATTCCATTTGCATCATGCATCCATATTTTTACCTGTGCATTGCTTCTTTCTTTTTGTTTTCTGCCGTCAACAATTTGCCAAATCGAAACACCAAGAAAAATTACTGATAGAATAGTAGATACAACTGACCACCAGAAGATAAAATCGTTCATATTTATGGGGCAGTTAATTGTAAACTCGGCAGGCAAAACTCAAATCTGTATCTACTGACATCAATAAGTGTGAACCCGAGAGGATTCGAACCTCTGACCTTCTCAACGTCAATGAGACGCTCTACCAACTGAGCTACGAGTTCAGATATAGCAAATTTTACTCTAATTCCCGGTTAGATTCAAGGAAAGAGGTGGGATGTGAGAGGTGAGAAGCTAGATTATTGAGGTGTGATGTGAGAAATCATCACACTTCCCATTTCTTATTCCAGCTTCACATTTCTCACCTCTCATTTCTAATTTACGTACTTATTGCTTGACTCATGATGCATGACTCTTGATACACTAGTTATATGGCGACGAAACAAATTGAGCGGCATCTGACAGCCGGAGCGAATATGCGTAAAAAAGATATTATGATTGGCAATTTTCTGGGTGGAATCGCCTGGGGGCTGGGGACGGTGATCGGAGCTTCGGTGATCGTGGGTATTATTGTGGCAGTGTCTAAATTTGTTGGTTGGGGTGATTTGGCTAGTCAGATATTTAGTAAGTAAGTGACAAGAGTCTAGAGTCAAGGAGATAATTAATTTCTAATGTCCAATATGTTATTCCGACCGTAATGGAGTAATCTCTCAACCTGATTATTCTTTCTATAAACGTCATTCCCCTGAAAAGGGGAATCCATACAAATAACATTTCATTTTAATTTGAAGGGGATTTTTGCCTATATAGTTCATATATGTATAGATTCCCGCTTTCGCGGGAATGACGTCTAGGTATGGGAACTCTCCATTTCGCAATCGCTTCAGTCGAGATGACAGGTGGGTTGACTAGATTTCGCTTTGGGCATACAATTGTTTCGTAAACGTCGATCAGGCCTCACCAATCTGGGAGTTTACCGCTGAGAATTGGCGTGACAATCAAAGAGCTGGCGCACTAAATAGTGCACCATGGAATAAGGGTGGAACCACCTAAAAGAATTTAGAATTACGAATGAGGAATTATGAATAATGGATAACCTTTTCATAATTCTTAATTCATATTTAATAATTCATATAGGTCCCTGATATCACATTTGTTGTGATGGAGGGGATTTTTTTGTGCCAATATGGGATCAAAAAGAGAAAAAGATAGACCAGACTATACGCCAGAGCAGGCAATAGAGCATGCTCAAAAATTAAAGCGCCAAACTATAAATCTTGGTAATGGTCATGAGATGGCATATGTGGGAGGAGTCCTAAGGTTGCTTAATCCAAATAGGCCTTTAGTTCCGGTAAGTATGGCACGATTTAGAGAAAGAAAAAGGCACAGATTAGGGGAATAATATGACAAAATTAATTGAATTTCCTTTTTATGCCACTGCTGATGGTAGACAGAGACTCGAAATGGGTTTACCAATTTATGAAGATCATGGTGAAGGATCTAGTGTTTCTAGCAATGTTGAATTCTTTAATGAAACAGATTGGAAAACAAGTTTAAAGTTGAGAAAGACAAGTCTATCGGGGCGATTGAGACAGATCAAACAGAGATTTGATACTTTAAGAGGTCATAATACACGAGGTAGAATTTATAGTTTACAAAGATATCGTGATAACCTACGATGGAAAGGCAGGATATGACAGACAATACTGAACAATTACAAAATATGCGACATTCAGCAGCTCATCTGCTGGCTGCTGCTGTGCTCGAATTTTATCCTCAGGCTAAAAGAACAATTGGCCCTGCTATTGAGAACGGCTTTTATTATGATTTTGATTTTGGTGAAGATGTTGTTACCGACGCTGATCTGACCAAGATTGAAAATAAGATGCGGGAGCTGCTCAAAAAATGGGCTGGTATGAAGCGACGAGAAGTTTCAGCTGAGGAAGCCAAAGAATTTTACAAGAACAATCCTTATAAACTGGAGTTGATTGAGCAGTTTGCCGGTGAGGGACAGACGCTGACTTTTTATGATTCAGTGGATAGCGAAAGTAATGCTTTCTATTCAGATCTCTGCCGAGGTGGTCATTCAGAAAACCCTCAAAAAGAAATTGGCGCCTTTAAACTGTTGTCACTAGCTGGGGCTTATTGGCGAGGTGATGAGAAAAATAAGATGCTGACACGGATCTATGGGACAGCTTTTCCAACTAAAGAAGAGCTGGAACAGTATCTGACGATGTTGGAGGAAGCTAAAAAACGTGATCATAAAAAATTGGGTCCTGCATTGGAGCTCTTCTTTTGGCATGAGACTTCACCAGGAATGACTTATTGGTTGCCTAAAGGGCTCACTATATACAACCAGTTGTATAGTTTTGTGCGTGAAAAATATCAGCAATTTGGGTATCAGGAAGTGGCAACTCCGCAACTGAATAAAAGCCCTTTGTATGAGACTTCCGGACACTGGCAGCATTACCGGGATGATATGTTTGTTTCGGATATGGGGCCACAGGAAATTTTTGGAGTGAAACCCATGAACTGTCCCAACGCCATGACAATTTTTAATTACAAAACCAGATCCTACAATGACCTACCGATGAAATTGGGTGAAACTACTACATTGCACCGCTTTGAGTTGTCGGGGACATTAAATGGATTGTTTAGAACTCGGATGTTTAGACAAGATGATGCCCATATTTTTATGAAGTCGGTTCAAATCAAACAGGTTTTTACTGAATTAATGCAGATGATTGATGAGATGTATTCACCGTTTGGTTTAAGTTATAAACTTCGTTTTGGGACACGTCCAGAATCATTTCTGGGTGAAAGTGCTGACTGGGATGTGGCCGAAAAGATGCTCGAGGATGTCTTGAAAGAGTCTGGTAAGGAGTATTTTAAAGCTGAGGGAGAAGGGGCCTTTTATGGTCCAAAAGTCGATATCTTGATGAAAGATACCTTGGGTCGAGAATGGCAGACTGGAACTATTCAGCTAGATTACCAACAACCAAAGCGATTTGGGTTGAAATACACTGACAGTGATGGGAGTGAAAAACAACCAGTTGTAATGCATCGGGCTATTTTTGGGTCGATCGAAAGATTTTTTGGCATTTTGATTGAGCATTATGCTGGGGCTTTTCCAACTTGGTTATCTCCTACTCAGGTAGTTATTATACCGATTGCTGATCGGCATGCAGAGTATGGTCAGCAACTTTTGGATCAATTTAAAGCGGCCGGAATTAGAGTTGAGCTGGATGCACGGAGTGAAAAGATGCAGGCCAAAATCCGTGATGCTCAGACGCATAAAGTGCCTTATATGGTGATTGTTGGTGATCAGGAAGTAGAAAAAAAGGAGATTTCGGTGCGTAAAAGAAGTGGTGAAAACCTTAATAATGTCTCAGTTGAGCAATTTTTACAGGATATAAAGCTGGAGATTGCGAAACGAAGCTAACTTGTGTTAAAATTACGCACAGTGTATTAACTAGAATTTTTGAAGTTAGATGTGAGAGGTTTTTGAAATTGATTTTTGACTTTTAAATCAAGATATCCCATTTCAATATCCAGCTTCTCATTTCACACATCAAGAAGTCTAGTTTAGTATTTACGGAGGCAAAAGACTATACCAGGACCTAGACGATATCAACCAAAACCGCAAGGTAAGTATTACCGAATGAACCAAAATCTGCCGATGGGAGATTATTTGGTGGTTGATGCGAAAGAAGGTAATTTAGGTGTAATGTCTCGAGACAAAGCTTTAGAGTTGGCCCGGGAAAAAGGTTTGGATTTGGTGGAGATTGCAGCTCAAGCTAAGCCGCCAGTTGCTAAAATTGTTGACTTTCAGAAGTTTCGATACGAAGAAAGTAAAAAAGAACAGGCTGCCAAAAAGAATGCTAAAGAGGTGGAGTTGAAAGAGATCTGGTTGACTCCAAGGATAGCGGAACATGATCTGATGACTCGTTTACGAAGAGTCGAAGAGTTTTTGGGGGATAATAATAAAGTCATGTTTCGGGTGAAGTTTAAAGGTCGGGAGATGGCGCATATCGATCAGGGTTTTGAACTTTTGAACAAAGTTTATGAGATCTTGGGCGATAAGATTCAAGTTGAAAGAGACGCCAAAAGAGAAGGTCGAAATATTACGGTAATTATTGGAAAAAATAGAAAAGGTAAAGAAGCGGTAGTGCAAGCTGTTGTATAATGTCATCCTGAACGGATGTGAAGGATCTCTGAACTTGTTTCAGATTTCCAAAAATCTCAAATAAATTGAGAGATATTTCGCTTCGCTCAACATGACAGTTAGGAACGAATCAGATGAAAAATAAACAAGCAAAACATAAACATAAGACCAAAAAAGCTCTGATTAAAAGAGTCAAAATTACTGGTACCGGTAAAATAATGAGATCTCATCAGCTGCGAAGTGGACATTTGCGCAGAAATAAAAGTAAAAATGCTTTGCGAAGACATGCAGTACCTGTAGCATTGGATAAATCATTAATTAAAGCTGCCAAAAGAATGCTTGGTCTTTAAGCAATGGCAGCTAAATTTAAAAAGAAAAATCCGGTCAAACGGGTTTACAATAAAAACGAAGGAGTATTAAAAGTAGATGTAATTTCTCTTTTAGTTCGAAAAATAGGTATTACTTTTCGGGCGATTAGCGAGAAACTACCAAAAAAAATATATGGCTAGAGTTAAACGAGGTGTTACCTCACATAAAAAACATAAAAAAATATTAAAGCTCACCAAAGGTCATGTTGGCGTGCGCTCAACTTTGATCCGAAGAGCTAAAGAGTCTTTGCTTCATGCTGGACAATACGCTTTTGCTGGTCGAAAACAGCGAAAAAGAGATATGCGAGCTTTGTGGATCGTGCAGCTGGGTAATGCAGTAAGAGCTGAAGGGATGAGTTATTCTCGTTTTATGGCTGGATTGAAAGCTAAAAATATCAAGCTTGATCGAAAAACTTTGGCAGATATCGCTGTTAATCATCTGTCTGATTTTAAAAAGATCGTTTCTCAAATTTCTGCTTAAACTATATTAATCCCTCTTGTTTTTTTATAAGCTCTTATATAAGATATCAGGCATGGTAAACCAAGAAAGAAATGGGTTAATAGGTCGTGCAAGAAAGAGAAAAGTAAGACGTACGATTAGGGAAACTCCAAATTTAGTAGATATCCCAACACTTAATAAGCTTCTTAGATCGGTTTATGGATCTCCTGAGAGTGCCAGAAAAAGATTTCAAAGTATGTGGGAAGCCGACCTTTCTTCTATAAAAGGATAAATCTTCATTTTTTTCGATATACCATGGCGCAAAGCCTATGAGCATGCTAAAATCAAGCGTATGCAAGAGCAACTTAAGTCCTTATTAGAACAGTATAATTTGAAAGTTTCGCGAGCTATTTCTCTAAAAGAGTTAGATGAAATATTTTTATCCTTATTTGGAAAAAATGGAGAGATTACAATCTTACCAAAAGGATTCAAAGATTTACCAAAAGAAGAGTTACGTGAAGTGGCACCTTTGTTTAATAGGGTGAAAGCAGAATTAGAAAAAAAGATAAGTGATAAGAGACAAGCAATAAGAGAAGAGAGCTACAGGAGGCTAGAGGATGAGAGCTTAGATTTTGGTGGGGGAGAAATCAAAGAGCGAGTTGGTATTATGCATCCATTGACGGCGTTTCAAAATCAGATCAAAGATCTGTTTGGTAAGATCGGTTTTCAGATCTATGAAGCGCCACATATTGATACTGATTATTACAATTTTGAAGTGCTAAATATTCCAGCCGAACATCCGGCAAGAGACCTATGGGATACACTTTACATCGCTGACAGCCGACAGCTGACAGCCGACAGCCAGAAACTTCTTTTGCGAACGCATACTTCTAATGCTCAGGTGAGGCTGATGAAAGAGGTGAAGGCTCCTTTTAGAGGTATGGTTTTGGATTGGTGTTTTCGGTATGAAAATCTAGATGCTCGGCATGAACATACTTTCGACCAATTTGAAGTAGTTTGGGTAGAAAAAGGGCTGAATATGGGGCATTTACAGTATTTGTCGGAGTATTTCTTTAAAGCTGTTTTGGGTGAAGATACCCAGGTCCGTTTGCGACCAAAATATTATCCGTTTGTTGAGCCAGGAGCTGGTGTTGACGCAACTTGTCTTTTCTGTAAGGGAAAAGGTTGTCGGATCTGTGGTGGTGTGGGTTGGTTTGAACTGGCTGGGGCTGGGATGATTCATCCAACCGTATTGAAAAATGGTGGGGTCAACTCGGAAGAGTATTCAGGTATTGCTTGGGGAGTAGGTCTTGGAAGAATGTTGATGCTGAAATATGGGATTGATGATGTGAGATTATTTAAAAGTGGAGACCTAAAGTTTTTACAAAGTTTCCAGAAAGGAGAAATGTCATCCTGAACGTAGTGAAGGATCTCTGAACTTGTTTCAGATTCATTACATTTTAATGTAACTCAAACGAGTTGAGAGATTCTTCGGCTTTGCCTCAGAATGACAAATGTCATGAAAGTAAGTAAATCTTGGTTAAAACAATTGGTAGATTACTCAGTCTCAGATGATGAGCTGATTCAGTTGTTTAATCACAAAACAATCGGAACAAAAGAAGTAACTCCAGATTTTATTGAGCTAGATATGAAAGGCTACAACCGGGCAGATCTACTGTCTTTGCGGGGAGTGGCTTATGAAGTTTCTGCTTTAACCAATACCCCTGTTAGTTTTGAAGAACCTCAGGAGGCTGATTTGTATTGGGTTCAAAAAAAGCTGCCAGCGGTTTCAGTGGAAGTGGCTGATGAAAAACTGAGTCCTTTGTATTGCTTGGTTAAAATTGAGGGGCTTAAAGTAGGTTCTTCAGATGAAGTGTGGAAGAAAAAACTGACTGATTCTGGTATCAGAAGTGTAAATAATCTAGCTGATGTCACCAATCTGGTAATGCTCGAATATGGTCAACCATTGCATGCTTTTGACTATGACAGCGTTAAGCGTTTAGCGGATAGTGATTTGATTGAGGTGAGAAGAGCCAAGCAGGGAGAAAAATTGGTTACATTGGATCACAAAGAGAGAGATTTAACTCAGGAGGATATTGTGATTGCGGCTGAAAAGGACGCAATTGGTTTAGCAGGAATAATGGGCGGGGAAAATACTGAAGTTACAGATGAAACCACATCAATACTTCTGGAAGCGGCTATATTTGATCCGGGAATGCTCCGAAAGACAGCCAATCGTTTATCACTTGGTTCTGAGGCAAGCAAACGTTTTTATCATGGTTTGAAAGCCAAAAGGCTGTTCCAAGCTTTGAATGCGGCAATTGGGATGTATGAAGATTTAGGTGGTAAAGTTAGCGGAATATCAATTGTCGGTGAAACGCTGGACCAACTGAAAACCGTGCCTTTGAGGTTGAGTAAAATTAATCAATTAATAGGGGAGACTCTGACATCAGCTGAGGTAGAAAACTACCTAAAAAGGCTGCATTTTAGCCCCTCAGAGCCTATTTCTACAGGAGAAGAGACTTCTTGGGTAGTCACAGTGCCTTATTTCAGACTGGATGTTGAGTTGGAGGAAGATCTGATAGAAGAGGTCGCCAGAATGTATGGCTACGAAAAGATCACTTCTCACCCCGCAGCTAATACTGAAGTTGCCAAAATTGATCAATCGAAGTTTGATTTCTTGCGAAAACTTGGTGAAACAGTGGTTGCTTTGGGGTTAACTGAAGTTTCCACTTATCCCTATTTTTCAGTTAAAACATTGGAGTCAATTGGTTGGAAAGAAACACCGCCAAGTATTTTAGTGAAGATTAAAAATCCGATATCAGCTGAGACAGAGTATCTACGGCAAAGTATTTGGCCAAATTTGGTAGAAGTGATTGATAAGAATGTGAGACAGGGTTTTAAAGATATAGCGATATTTGAGATTGGTAAAGCTTACAATGTGATGCAAAATGGCGAGTTTAGAGAAGAATATCGTTTATCGGCTGCTTTAATGAATGGAAGTGAAAATCCTTTGAATGAGTTAAAAGCCATATTTGATCAGTTGAACAATGAATTACATTTAGGTTTGGAACTAAAACAGGTGAAACCAGAAAGTTTTATTGAGTATTTTGTTCATCCCGTGAGACATATGCAGGTGATAAAAAATGGTAATCCAATTGGGGGGGTGTCGGAGGTACATAAAAGAGTGACAGACTATTTTGGGATAGATAAAAGAGTAGCAGTGTTTGAGATAGAGTTAGAAAGTTTTATTGGAAAATAATATGCCTAAATCATCAGATAGATTACCCTTTGTGCCTCAGAAATGGCCAACAGAGGAGGAGTTTAAAGCGGCTTTTAGTCTCGCTGCAGAATTAGCCAGACAAAGAAGAGAAAAGCCTGACCCTGAAGATTTGCCTTTGCGAAACCCATATAGAGATAGAAGACCGGGAAGCATTCGTTTAACTTCAGCAATAGGAAGGCTTGTTACAACTAATATTGCTTAGTTAACTTTGTAGTTCTCGACTTCGCTCGAACGGTACTATTTTAATCTCATTACTTTATTTTTCGAACGAAGTGAGAAAATTCCATGATTGTTGGTAACCCGTACTGTTTTTTGTTGAAACTTGTCAGTTAGAATTCATTTTACTTGATGGGCAAAATAAATGGATATTTAAGGGAATTTAATCTGGAATAACATTTCTTGTATAGCCCATTTTTTTTAATTTTCGTCGCATCACATCGGTTTGATAATTATAAATCTGACTAATTCTAGATGGTGATACATCATATACTTCTGATAAATTTTTTTGCGTACTATAATCATCGGCACTTGAATGTTTTAAAACAATATCCCGGTTTCTTTGGGACATACTAGCTAATAAAGGGGGTATATCTGTTTTTAATTTATCCTGGTTTGCAAAGTCATCAAGCTGAGTAGTCAAACTATCATCAGGTATTATTTCTTCAACAGTCCCTTCAGAAGTATCTAAGCTGTCAGTGTGAATATTTCCGCTTGAAATAGGCTTACCTCCTCTTAGATAGGGTCTTTGTATGGTATGGGTCTGGAGGGCTTGAAATGTTTCGAAAGATGTACCTGGGAGCTTATTGGCTCTTCTATTAGCTTCAGTTTGTTCATACCAATCTTGTAATGAAGGGTCAGCTTGGGCTTTTTGAGCAGCTTGGGAATAGGCTTTTTTTATGTAATTAGCATAGGCTTTATCTTCTTCTGGTATTGAGAATGGCTGATCTATGTCTATTATTGTTCGAGGTGATCTAAGGTGATATCTCAGAGCAGAAAGGACATATCCAGTAAAAC
>CAYOMO010000021.1:0-15533 GCA_964405065.1 uncultured Gammaproteobacteria bacterium | reverse complement strand
ATTCCTCCAAAATTGGACATACCGGTGAAGGGGAGTGGACTGTCAAAGTGGCGGCAGAGATGGGGGTTGAAGCCAGAGTGATCAAAGACTCCTTTGATATCCGGGTCGAGTCTGATGGGGTTGAAGAAACTTCACCCAATGGCTATCGCAACAAACTAACTTCAGCTATGCGTGGTAAATTTGGCCAGCATGAAGTAGGTAAAAATGTCGCCACTACCTCCACCGGACGTAAAAAAGCCTAAATCGTTCTTACTAAATTCATACACAATTTACGCATAGATTTTATCCCAGCTGACCTTGACAGTCAGTCACATCAGGAGTAAATTAGCATTCAGATAAAGATTTTGACATCTAAATGTCAGGTTTTTGTCAGAATATGATAAATCTTGAATCTTTGCATAAATTACTTAGTAGAAGATCTGTCACTCCCGAAGATGGAACAAATTCAGCTCCTATTTTATCTCCAGATCAAACACCTTTTTCTCCTCCAAAAGTCCAATTTATTATTAGATTGGAAGAAGGTAAGCGTATCACTGAATGGAGACATAATGGAAGAGTAGTTTCTCATTCAACCCGTCCAATTGGTGAGCCTTCACGCCTGAGACCAATAACAGAGACTACACTGTCTATAATAACTTTACCACCATGTCTTCAGCCCGGCGATTTTGCGGGAATGAGTCGTGGAATGCGGTTTTTAAAAGCAATTAGACCTTGTTAGTTAGGCAGCAATTTTTAATTTATGATCCTGCATAGGAGTGAATGCATCTAAGATTGTTTGTGGTTGGATCATCCCTCTTCTATAAACTCTTAATCCCAATACTCCCTGAATCCCTTGATGATCGCTTCGTAATACATAATTCATTATATGAATAGGTCTCAGTATATCAGGCTGGGTATCTCCGTGCATCTCTGCTACTCTGGCCAGTAATAAAGCCGGATGATCTAAATAACTAAATAGATAGAGATTATGAGGTGTAGCTTCGTGGAAAAAATTTGAAGATAATCCCACTAACTTGCTTTGTTTGTTCACTTCAGGATCCAAATCAATTATCGAACCAACTAAAGTTTCAATTGGTAAATAACCAGTAGGGAAGGAGTGTCTCAGAGAAATTTTTCTTGCCGCACGAAGCGCTTTTTTGGTATTTGAATCAAATCTATCAACTTCTTGTCGGTTCCAAGACATTTAACACTTTTATTATAGATGAGATTTAGTAAAAAAGAAGATACAAAATGTTGTGTTTCTGTCAGGCATTATGGGGTACGATGACACAGAACTGTTCTGAGGGTTCCAGCCATTTACGGCCATCTTTTTCGATTAATCTATCGGCTGCCTCTGGCCCCCAGCTGCCCGGTTCATAAGAGTGAACCTCTGGTTTGGACAAAGATAAAGGATCAATAAATGCCCACTGTGCTTCAGCCTCTTCACCGGCATTAAAAAAAGTCTGATCACCCCGAATAGCATCAGAGATCAGTTTTTCATAGGGGTCGGGAAAAGTATGAAAAGTCGGATCCTGACGATAGCAAAACTGCATATAAGTTGGCTCAAGTTCAACCCCATGACCTGGCTTTTTGGTCAAAATCCGCATTACTATCCCTTCATTTGGCTGAATCCGGAAAAAAAGCACATTGGGCTCCATCGCTGCCTGTTGATCTTTAAACAGCTGATTGGTCGACAGTTTAAAAACTACCGCAATCTCAGTTGCTGTCTGTTTTAATTTTTTCCCTGCCCGGATATAGATCGGAACTCCTTTCCAGCGGGGAGTGTCGATTTCAGCTTTCAAAGCATAAAAAGTCTCTGTTTGGGATGTGGGATCGACATTTTCTTCCTGGGTATAGTCTTGGTATTGGCCAAAAACGACCGAAGATGGGTCAGCCATCAGATTTTGGAGAATTTTTATTCTCTCTGAAGTAACTTCATGATTGGCAAATTCAGCTGGAGCATCCATTGTGGCAAAAGCTAGCATTTGCAGCTGATGATTTTGTCCAACATCTTTTAAAGCTCCTACGGAATCGTAATAGCCGCCTCTTTTACCAATTCCAAAATCTTCTGAAGCGGTAATCTGAATATGATCAACATACTGATTGTTCATCAAAGGTTCAAACACCCCATTCCCAAATCTAAAAGTCAAAATATTCTGAAGTGTTTCTTTGCCCAAATAATGATCCATCCGGTAGATCTGATCTTCAGTAAAATACTCTTTTAAAAGTTTATTTAGATCCTGAGCACTTTTTAAATCATGACCAAACGGTTTTTCAATCATCAATCTAACATAGCCTTGATCTTGTGTATTCAGTCCCTGACTTTTTAAATTTTCAAATACATGCCTATAGAGCTCTGGGTAAGTCGCCAGATAAAAAATCCGATTTACTTTCTGATCATTACTGACTGAGACCAAATATTCTTTGAGTCTGACATAAAAATCGGGATCATCTAAATTACCGTCAATATAACTGATCTTACTGGCCAGATTTTTAAATACCGCTGGATCGATTGGATGTTTGTGATGCAGATTGTCAGCATGAAGTACTTCCGAGAGGTATTCCTGAAATTCAACTTCGGACTTAGGCTTGCGAGCATTTCCAACTACGGTTAGATTTTCCGGCAACAGGCCTTTTTCAGCCATATCATACAGTGCCTGAAGTATGTATTTTTGGACTAGATTGCCAGTAATACCAAAAATAATAAGTTGAAGAGAATCCATACGGATCATTCTAGATCTCTTGAAAGTATTTGTAAATAATTACGACCAAAATAGTGACAGGCAAAACGAGACAAGCAAAAAAGATTATGTATAATCCTTTGCTGCATGTTGCTTGTTGCTAAAAAAAATGCTACGTTTTGAACATGCCGCTATTTACCTCATTACCTGTCTATCCAAAGCTACTCGACCACTACCAAAAAATCAAAAATACTCATTTGCGAGATTTTTTTCATAAAGACAGTCAAAGAGGAAAAAACTTTGCTATCCAAGCCGGTTCTATCTATTTAGATTATTCAAAAAATCACCTTTTCGAAGATACTATTCAGTTATTTTTAGAATTACTACAGCAGGTCAATCTCCAACAAAAAATTGAAGAGATGTTTGCCGGTGAGAAAATAAACACAACCGAGAATCGCGCGGTTCTCCATGTGGCATTGCGCAATCGCTCAAAAAATCCGATTATAGTTGATGGCAAAGATGTGATGGTTGAAATCAATCAGGTGCTACAAATGATGCGGGATTTTGCTTTTAAAATTCGCAATGGTGAATGGACCGGTTTTACGGGCAAACCAATCAAAAATATTATAAACATTGGGATTGGGGGATCAGATTTAGGTCCCCAGATGGCCTATGAAGCACTAAAAGCGTATTCAGATCGCAAATTAACTATCCGATTTATCTCCAATGTGGATAGTTCTCATTTTACTGAGACCGTCAGAGATTTTGATCCAGCAGAGACCTTGTTTATAGTCGCTTCCAAAACCTTTACTACTCAGGAAACAATGACCAATGCTATCACCGCTAGAAAATGGATTTTGGGAAACTTAAAAAATAGTTCAGCCATTGCCCGCCATTTTGTAGCCCTTTCAACCAATTTAAATGAAGTGACTCGTTTTGGTATCCATCCAAGCTCAACATTTCCTTTTTGGGATTTTGTCGGTGGCAGGTATTCTCTATGTAGTGCCATCGGTCTATCACTAATGATTGCCATTGGCCCGGATAATTTTAATAATATGTTAGATGGATTTCATGAGATGGACACTCATTTTTCCACCACACCTTTCGAACGAAATATGCCAGTTATATTGGCACTACTAGGTGTGTGGTATAACAATTTTTATGGCGCCCAAACCCAAGCCATACTACCATATGAGCAATATCTGAGTCGTTTTCCAGCTTATTTTCAACAAGGAGATATGGAGTCCAATGGCAAGTCAGTTACCAAAGAAGGGCAGTGGGTCAATTACCAGACCGGTCCAATTATTTTTGGTGAACCGGGGACTAATGGTCAGCATGCTTTTTATCAGTTGCTTCATCAAGGGACTAAATTGGTTCCAGCAGATTTTATCGGTTTTAAAGAGGCGATCAATCCACTGGATGATCATCATGACAAACTAATGGCCAACTTTTTTGCGCAGAGTGAAGCTTTGGCTTTTGGGAAAACTCCCGAACAGCTCAAAGCTGAAGGGGTTCCTACCAATCTGATTCCCCATAAAACATTTACTGGCAACCGACCATCAAATAGTTTACTGTTGCAAAAGTTAACTCCCAGGAGTCTAGGGGAACTGATTGCTTTATATGAGCATAAAATATTTGTTCAAGGAGTGATCTGGGATATCAATTCATTTGATCAATTTGGGGTTGAACTCGGAAAAGTATTAGCAACCAAAATCCTAGGAGAACTAGAAGCCCATAAAGTAGACGAGTCAGCCCATGATAGTTCAACATCTACTTTAATCAAAAAATATCTCAACCAAGCCTAAACAATTTTTAATTCACCAAGACGAAGTTGCAAGATCTGCTTAATTTCAAGTGAAATATCAATTTAAAAATTTACAAATTGTAAATTCATTGAAATTCGAAAATTGAAAATTAATCTCGCTACTTTATACTCTTGACTTAAATTGCACAATCAGTAGAATATTGTATATCTTCATGGCACTACGGATTGAGGTTTCCTCAAAAGTACCAGACTCAAGAGCAACTCATTTTATATCCAAAATTCAAGCAGCATTTCCGGAAGTATCTATAGATCAGGCTGAAGTTGTGGATGTCTATACAATTGATAAAGAGTTTGCTGATTTTGAAATAGAGAAAATTACTCAGGCTTTAACCAATCCTTTAACCCAGCAGGCAGCTACTAAAAGTTTTAGTATGAATGGGGCTGACTATGCTGTAGAAATTGGATTTCTGCCCGGAGTAACTGATAATGTGGCGCATACCACCAAAGAAATTATTGAAGATTTGCTAAAAACTAAGTTTACTGATGGTGAAGCTGTTTATACTTCGCAACTAATATTTTTCAAAACCTCGGGACAAAATGGTCAGATCAAACAGATCGCCTCCAGTTTAATCAACCCCATTATTCAACGAGTCCATCTCAAAGATAGTTTCCAGTATAAAAAAGATCAGGGAATGGATTTGATTGTGCCGAAAGTTAAACTCACAACTACACCTCAGGTCACTGAAGTGGATTTGAATGTCTCTGATGAAGAGCTTTTAAAAATTGGTAAAGAGGGAATAAAAAATGCGGATAATACCCGACGGGGTCCTTTAGCGCTAGATATTTTATACATGAAAGCGATCCAAAAATATTTTAAAAAATTGAAAAGAAATCCGACCGATATCGAACTTGAATCACTTGCCCAAACCTGGTCAGAACATTGCAAGCATACAATCTTTGCTTCCCCAATGGATGATGATGTACCAGAGGGTCTTTATAAAACATATATCAAAAAAGCGACTCAAAAAATTCGCAAACAAAAAGGTGATCAGGATTTTTGTGTCTCAGTTTTCACTGACAATTCTGGCGCCATTGCCTTTGATGACCAGTACTTAGTGACTCATAAAGTTGAAACTCACAATACCCCTTCCGCACTTGACCCATTTGGCGGAGCTATCACTGGTATCGTTGGGGTAAACAGGGATGCTTTGGGTTTTGGTATGGGAGCCAAACCAATTTTAAATACATATGGTTTTTGTTTTGCAGATCCAGCCGATCAAAAACCATTGTTTAAAGATAGTAAATTAACCACAGCGATGCTTTCGCCAAAACGAATTATGGAAGGGGTGATAGCTGGAGTCAATTCAGGTGGTAATCAATCAGGTATTCCCACCACCCAGGGTTTTATGTATTTTGATGGCAGGTATAAAGGTAAACCACTAGTTTTTGTCGGAACACTTGGCCTTTTACAAAGAGAGATCAACGGCAAAAAAGCCTGGCAGAAAAAAGCTCAGCCAGGTGATTTAGTAGTGATGGTTGGCGGACGAGTTGGTTTGGACGGGATTCATGGAGCGACTTTTTCTTCAGAAGCTTTGGATAGTGGCTCTCCATCGACTGCTGTACAAATTGGGGACCCGATCACCCAGAAAAAGTTTTCTGATGCCATTTCCAAAGAAGCGGTATTTCAAAATTTATACAACAGTATTACTGATAATGGCGCCGGCGGGTTGTCTTGCTCAGTCGCTGAGATGGCCAGAGAGTCAGGGGGAGCAAAAGTGTACTTAGAAAATATTCCTTTGAAATATCCAGGTCTTGACCCTTGGCAGATCTGGATCTCTGAATCCCAAGAAAGAATGACATTGGCTGTCCCACCTGAGAAATGGGAACAGTTTTACCGGTTACTAGAAATGCGCGGCGTAGAAGCTACCGTTATTGGTGAATTTAATAACTCTGGTAAATGTGAAGTATTATTTAATGACAAATCAATTTTAGCTATTGATCTGGAATTTCTGCACGACGGGTTACCAGAAAGGAAACTCATTTCCGAGTGGGTTAAGCCAGTATTTGATGAGCCAAAAGTTCCGGCTATCAGTGATTACAATCAGGTAGCTATTGATCTGGCTCATCGGCTGAATATTTCAAGTTTTGAATTTATCTCGACTCAATATGATCATGAAGTCCAGTCCATGACGATCTTAAAACCACTTCAGGGCCGGGGACGAGTCAATGGAGAAGCTTCAGTCATCAAGCCAATTGCTAATTCACCCAAAGGAGTTGCTGTCTCACAGGCTTTGTATCCAAGTTTGTCGGAGTTAGATCCTTATCAGATGGCTTTAAATACCATTGATTCAGCAGTCAGAAATTTAGTTTCTGTTGGTGTCGATCCGGACAAAATTGCTCTACTCGATAATTTCTGCTGGTGCTCATCTTTTGAAAAACAGCGACTGGGTGAATTAAAGATGGCAGCCAAAGGATGTTTTGATGGAGCTGTTGAATTTGGTTCGCCTTTCATCTCTGGGAAAGACAGTATGTTTAATGATTTTAAAGGATTCGATGATAAAGGGTATCCAGTCAAAATCTCAGTCCCGCCTACTCTTTTGATCTCCTCAATCTCGGTGATGGATGATGTTGAAAAAGTAGTTTCCATTGATGCCAAAATTCCAGGTGACTTAGTTTATTTACTTGGGGAAACAAACAGTGCTTTGGGAGGTTCAGAGTATTATCAGTACCTTTCTGAAACCAACAATCAATATGCCCCAGGAAATACTGTCCCCCAGGTTGATATTGAAACCAATAAAAAAATGTACCGAGCGCTATATCTTGCTATCACTCAGGGATTGGTCGCCAGTTGTATTCCAGTCAACCGAGGAGGTCTGATGATAGCTCTATCTAAAATGTCTCTAGCTGGGCAGTTAGGAGTCAATATTTCATTGCAAGGTTTGTCAGGAAATAATCACGATCTGCTGTTTTCAGAATCCAGCGGGAGACTGGTTATAACTATCAATCCAACTCAAAAAGAGCAGTTTGAAAAAACTTTAGCTGGATCATTTTATCAGCAAATCGGTGTTGTGACACAAAATAAAAAAGTTCAAATTAAAAGTGTTCAAGGAAATACCATTGTTGATGTCACGCTTGAACAATTAAACACTTCATACAAATCAACTTTTGCTGTGTCAACTTCTCAACGCAAACCACAAGTTGGAGTGCTGACAGGTTATGGTATCAACTGTGAAGAGGAAACAAAAACGGCATTTGAAAAAGTTGGCGGAGTAGGGGAGATAGTTCATATTAATGATCTGATCGCCAATAAAAAGCTGTTGAAAAGGTTTCAAATTTTAGCTATTCCAGGTGGTTTTTCTTATGGTGATGATACTGGTAGTGGAAATGGCTTTGCCAATAAACTGAAAAATAATCTCTGGGAAGATCTTAGGCATTTTATTGAACTAGATCGTCTGGTGATCGGCATTTGCAATGGCAGCCAGGTGCTAGCCAATCTTGGACTTTTTCCAGCAATCGAGAAAAAATATGGCGAAAAGCAGGTGGCTATTTTACACAATGATAATGCGACCTATACCGATAGATGGGTTGATCTAAAAGCCGAAGGAAATAGTCCTTGGGTGAAAGAAGTAGAAACATTTTCCTGTCCCATTGCTCATGGTGAAGGTAAGTTTTATGCTGAAGATGGCACACTTGAAATAATAAATCAAAAAGGATTAGTTGCACTCCGATACACAAAAGGTGAGATGTGCAATTACTTGAGTTTACCGGCCAATCCAAATGGCGCAGTCGAAGATATTGCCGGTATTACTGATGAAACTGGCAGAATCTTAGGTCTCATGCCACACCCTGAACGAGCAATGTTTTTCACTCAACTTCCAAACTGGCCACTGATCAAAGAACAGCTCAAACGAGCTGGAAAAGAGCTACCAAAAGATGGTCCTGGTTTGCAAATCTTTAGAAATGGTGTAAATTACTTTAAATAATTGTAATTCTCCACTTCGGTCGAATATGATTTATGGTAAACAACTTCTTTTTCGACTAAGCAGAATTAACGCGCATGGAGAAATACTTTTAATAACATGATTATTATTGTCGACTTTGGATCACAATCAACTCATCTCATCTCTCGCCGAATCAACGAGTTTGGAGTCAGAACAAAAATTATTCTACCTGATGAAAAAGTTCTGGCTGTTGCCCAGGATGCTCAGGGGATTATTTTATCTGGCGGTCCATCATCAGTTTATGAAAAAGATGCTCCAACTGTGGATGCAAAAATCTTTCAGCTGGGTCTGCCTATTTTAGGAATTTGTTATGGTCAGCAGTTGATGTCGCATCTTCTAAATGGTGATGTCAAACCTGGCAAAATCCGCGAATACGGTCCAGCCAATATGACGGTCAAAAAAGACAGTAAACTTTTAGAAAACACTTCCTACGAATTTAATGTCTGGATGTCTCATGGGGACTCTGTTATCAAGCCGCCAAAAGGATTCACTATCAACGCAGTGACCAAAACTATTCCGATTGCCGCCATGTCGAATGAAAAAAATAAACAATATGGCATTCAGTTTCATCCAGAGCTGGTTCATACCCAATTTGGCGAAACTATTCTTTCCAACTTTCTGAAAATTTGCGGACTTTCCCCAAAATTGTCACCACTCAATAAAAAATATGTTGAAGAGATGATTGAAGATATCAAAGAGTCAGTCGGCAAAGAAAAAGCCATCTGTGCACTGTCAGGTGGGGTAGATTCATCAGTAGCTGCACTGTTAGTGCATAAAGCAATTGGCACCAGATTGACTTCTTTTTATATTGACTCTGGATTGATGCGACAAGGGGAGACTGATGTTTTGAAAAAAATCTTCAAAGATGAATACCATATGAAAGTGCAGATCATTGATGCTAAAAAAGAATTTTTATCAGCACTAAAAGGAATCACGGATCCGGAAACTAAACGTAAAATCATCGGTAAAACCTTTATTGAAATTTTTGACAGAGAAGCTAAAAAAATAGGAGCAACATTTTTAGTGCAAGGAACTATCTATCCGGACGTAATTGAATCACAAGGGACTAAACACAGCCAAAATATCAAATCTCATCACAATGTTGGTGGTCTACCAGATGTGATGAAACTAGCCCTGATAGAGCCACTCCGACTTTTTTACAAAGACCAGGTCAGACAAGTTGGTAAAATCCTCGGAATGCCAGCATCTGTCGTAAAAAGGCAGCCATTTCCTGGCCCTGGTTTAGCTGTCAGGATTATTGGCGAAGTGACAGATTGCAATCTGGAAATTTTGCGTCAGGCCGATTTTATAGTCCAGGACGAAATTCAAAAAGCTAAATTGCAGGACAAACTCTGGCAGGCTTTTGCCATATTTACCAATATCAAAACTACTGGTGTCAGAGGCGATCAAAGAGTTTATGGGGAAACCATCGCTTTAAGAGCACTGGATGCCAAAGACGCCATGAGTGCCGATGTGGCCAATTTACCATTTGAACTTTTAATGAAAATCTCCAATCGGATAGTGACCGAGGTGAAAGAGGTCAATCGAGTGGTGTATGATATTACTACCAAACCCCCGGCCACTATGGAGTGGGAATAATATGTCTGAGTCAACCAAAGAATTTTCAATTACCGAACAAATTAATCCTGAAATATTACAGGGTTTCCAAGAATTAACTGAGAGAAGTGGTCAAAAACACGTAGTTTTTCTTGTCGATATAGAAGGAGTAATCTATCCTTTTAAATTTTCTCAAGACCGGTCCACAGGCAAATTATCATTTATTGATTCAGCAACTATTACTGTAGAAAGTTCTAGAGATTCAAATGGTAAAGCAAGAAAATTACCAGCCAATAAGCATCTGATAGATATCATATCTGCCATATGTGATAAAAATCCTCAAAGCATGGTCGCATCTGCATCCCAGTTAAATTTAGGAAGACCGGAAATTATTGCTAAGATCGATCCGATTTATCACAGCGCTATGGATGGCGCCGAGGCTTCATTAAGAGGCATGGTAAAGAGAGATGGATCGAGATTAAAATCTCTAACTCCGACTTCGGATTCTGAAAAAATACCCGATAGCTCTTTACTTGTTATAATAAATGATAGAACAGAAGAGGACGGAACCCCCCCTAAAACTATAATTGATAATTTAAGGAGACAAACATCGTCTGGCACTTTTAAGTATATACAGGTACAACCTCCACCCTTTGTATTCGATATTTCTGATAAAACCACTTTTAATATTCAAACTGATCGCTCTTTTATTGAAGGATTTAAAAAAGAACCGGTTGAATTACCATTACCAAAAACTAAAGTTACTTTTACGGCTGATAAGCTGATTCAAAGAAGTAGACCAATAATTAGAAGACCTGGCGATTAACCTCTAGACTTCTCAAGCATTTTAGGATATATAATATTGAATGAAATTTAGTGATTACACTATTGCGACTCTTGGTTCACACTCTTCGCTGCAAATCCTCCATGGTGCTAAACAAGAAGGTTTTAAGACATTAATAGTTACCACCCACGAAAGAGAGTCTTTTTACAGACGATTTAAGTTTATTGATACTATTCTGACGGTCCCTCATTTTAGTCAATTTAAAAAAGTTGAAGCGCAGTTAAAAGCTGAAAACGTGATATTAATTCCTCATGGTTCGTTTGTAGCATATCTGGGAACAGAGAATAATAAAAAACTCAAACTTCCCTACTATGGCAATAAAGCTGTCTTAGATTGGGAGGGGGATAGAAGTATGCAGCGGGAATGGTTGATGCACGCCAGGATCCCGATGCCCAAACAATTTGATGATTTAAACGATGTCACGTATCCCGTAATTGTTAAAACCTACGGTGCTGCTGGTGGAAAAGGTTATTTTTATGCTAGAGATAAGCAGGATTTTCTAAGCAAAGTTAAAAGTCTAGGAACAGAAGAATTTATTATTCAAGAATACGTAATTGGGGTTACACTTTATATCCATTATTTCCATTCTCCTTTAACTGGTGAGATAGAGATCATGTCAATGGATCGACGATATGAAACAAATGTTGATGGGTTGGGACGAATTCCTTTACATGGTCAACAAGGACTCGATATTGATCCAAGTTATGTAGTTGTCGGTAATAGTCCTTTGGTATTAAGAGAGTCACTTTTGCCAGAGGCATATGCCATGGGGGAGTCAGTAGTCCGATCATCCAAAGAATTAATTGATAAAAAAGGACTCTTTGGTCCATTTTGCTTAGAGACTGTCATTACACCAGATCAAAAATTTGTGGCGATGGAAATTTCTTGTCGCATTGTTGCTGGGACCAATTTATTTACCAATGGTAGTTCTTACTCTGATTTAAACTATGATGAACCAATGAGCACTGGACGAAGAATAGCTAGAGAAATTAAAACAGCAATTGCCGCAAAAAAACTTGATCTCATTTTAGATTAATGAAAAAAAACAAAAATTTTTCAAACTACTCATTAAAAAATATTACAATTGCATCAATTGGATCCCATTCAGCCCTCGATGTAGCCCGTGGAGCTAAAGATGAAGGATTTAAAACATTGGTAATTACTCAAAAAGGACGAGGAGAAGTTTATAGTAACTATTACAAAACCAATGGTGATTTAGGTTGTGTTGATGAAGTCATTGAGTTAGATTCGTTTAAACAAATTTTAGATCCCAATGTCCAGCAGCAACTGCTTGAAAAAAATGTTATTTTTATCCCAAATAGATCTTTTGAAGTGTATCTCAATGACTATGAGGCTATCGAAAAAGATTTTACAGTGCCAATGTTTGGTAATAAATATTTACTTAAAACAGAGGAAAGGGGAGTCAAACCAAATCAATATGATCTGCTTGATGAAGCTAAAATCCGCTATCCAAAACAGTTTAGTGATCCAAAAGAAATTGATCGTTTAGTAATGGTAAAAATCTTAGAGCAAGCCAGAGGTTTTGAACGGTCATTTTTTACCGTTGCGAGCTATCAAGAATTTCAGCAGCAAGTTGAAATGCGGCTAGAACGGGGAGATTTTACTGAGGAGCAATTAGGCAAGGCGGTGATTGAAGAGTTTTTGGTGGGAGTACAGGTTAATTTTAATTATTTTTATTCACCAGTTTCTAAAAGACTGGAACTATCAGGTACAGATACCAGAAGACAAACCAATTTAGAAGGTTTTAGTAAAATTCCTGGAGTCGATATCGACCAGGTGATTGCCAATTTATCAGTTAAATATGAAGAAGCTGGGCATATGGCGGTAACAGTTTTAGAATCCCTGCTCGGAGATGCTTTTCAAATGGGTGAACAGTTTGTTCAAGCCACTCAGAAATTAACTTCACCCGGAGTAATTGGTCCGTTTGGTTTGCAATCCATGATATTACCAGGTCCACCAAAAAAAGAGATCGTCGTGTTTGATGTCTCTCCTCGAATGCCAGGTAGTCCAGGGATAGCCTCAACTCCGTATGCTTCCTATTTACATGGCAAATCATTATCAGTTGGCAGAAGAGTAGCTATGGAAATCAAACAAGCTGTAGAAAATAACCAACTCGAGAAGATCTTAAGTTAAATATTCATGAAAACAGATTATTCCACTTTCCAATCACCATTTACCTGGCGGTATGGCAGCGATCAAATGCGGCACATTTTTTCGGAAGAGAATAAATTTTTGATCTGGCGAAAAATCTGGGTAGAGTTAGCCAGAGCTCAGTATCAGTACAAATTGGTGTCTCGGCCAGAGCTTAATGATCTGATTAGAAATGAAAAAAATCTTGATATTGAACGGATTTTAGAAATCGAGAAAGAGACCGGTCATGACACCGTTGCTGCCATCAAAGAGTTTGCTGAAAAAGCGACCGTCGGGGGAGGAAAAATTCATCTGGGAGCGACCAGTATGGATATTGTTGATAATACTGACACGTTGCGGGCAAAAGAAGCATTAGAAATTATAGAAATAAAATTAGGAGCCCTGCTCAAAATCTTTAGTGAAAAAATTACTGATTTAGCCGCTGTTCCAACTTTGGCTTATACCCATCTGCAAGCGGCTGAACCAACTACCATTGGCTATCGCTTATCGCTCTATGCGCAAGATTTACTCATCGACTTTGAACAGCTGCAATTTGTTAAAAAGCAGTTAAAAGCCAAAGGATTAAAAGGTGCTGTTGGCACAGCTGCTAGTTATTCCAAGCTGGTTGGTGAGAAAGAGGCCGAAAAATTAGAAACTGAGGTGATGAACAGTTTAGAAATAGAATCGGTGCTCATTGCTGGACAGACTTCGCCAAGAAAATTTGATACTTTAATCGCCCAATTACTCTCTTCGATTGCTCAGTCACTGCATAAATTTGCTTTTGATATGAGAGTTTTACAGTCAGCTGGTTTTGGCGAATGGGTGGAACCATTTGGAAAAAAACAGGTGGGATCCTCAGCAATGCCATTTAAGAAAAATCCGGTCAAATCCGAACAAATTTGTTCACTCGCAAGATTTGTGGTATCTCTAGAAAGAACTGCTTGGGATAACGCTGCCTTGAGTTTGCTAGAAAGAACTATTGATGATTCTGCCAATAGAAGATCAGTGGTGCCAGAAATGTTTCTAGCAGTTGACGAGATACTTAGCAGCGGGCAGAAAATTGTCAAAGATTTTACTATCAATCAGACAAAAGTAAAAAGTAACTTAGCCAAATTTGCTCCATTTACTGCAACTGAAGAAATTATTATTAAAGCTGTCAAAAAAGGAGCTGACAGACAAAGAATGCATGAAATTATTAGAGATTACGCCATTGAATCATGGGAAAAAGTCCAAAATAATGAACCCAATTTCTTAAGTCAAAATCTAACCAATAATACTTATATTGCGGAATTTTTATCGCCAAAAGAAATAAATGATTCACTCTCTGTCAGTCAACATTTAGGAACTGCTTCACAGCGAGCAAAAAAATTAGTACAAAAAATTCACAAAATTACAAAATGATCAAAGCAATTATTTGGGACATGGACGGTGTGCTAATAGATTCTGAGCATATTCACGCAGAAATTGAATCCCAGGCTTTGGGACAAGTTGGAATTACTATACCTCCTGAAGAAATTACTAAAAGATATTCTGGTACTAAAATCGAAGAAGAATTCAATGATGCGGTAAAAAAAAGTGGTAAAAGAGTTGATCTTGAGCTATTAATGAAAATACGAAATAAACTGATTGAAGAGGATTTTGTAAAAAAAGTAGGAACTATTTCTTTTGCTCAAGAAGTAATGGAAGAACTTTCAAAAAAGTACAAGCAAGCGCTAGCAACATCGACAGAGCAACTTTACGCAGAGGCAGTTTTAGATCGTAATAAATTGTTAAATCTTTTTAACGCCAAAATGTTCGGAACTATGGTAAAAAAATCCAAACCAAATCCAGAAATTTTTTTGAAAGCAGCTGATTTATTAAAAGTAAAACCACATGAATCAGTTGTTGTGGAAGATTCTATCCACGGATTTAATGCTGCCAAATCAGCAGGGATGGCCTTAATTGCTCGTAAAGGAAATCATAATCAAACAATAGATTTTTCGTTGGCAGACTTTATTATTGAGGATTTAAGAGAAATCCCAGATATATTACAATCAATCAACAATAGAGCAATGGAACAATATAATAATTAAACATATGAAAAACCGAATTGGCATTGTTGGCGGTGGGCAGTTGGCACGAATGATGATTTTTGAAGCCAAAAAATTAGGTTTTTTTGTCACAGTTCTGGATCCGACACCCAATTCTCCAGCCGGTCAAGTCGCTGACAAGCAAATATTAGCCTCGCTGGATGACCCTAAAGCAATGCAAACATTGGCTGATAGGTCAGATTTTTTAACAATCGAATGGGAGCATGCTAATCCAGAAATACTTGAAAATTTGGCAAAATCAGGAATAAGTGTCAGTCCTTCTGCCAAAACTTTAGAAATTATCAAGGATAAACTTGTCCAAAAACAATTTTTGACAAAATATAAGATTCCTGTTGCTCCCTTTATGGAAGTGACTTCAAAAGCTGATATTGAAAATGCAGCAAAAGAATTAGGATATCCTCTGGTATTAAAATCCAGGGTCGGTGGCTATGACGGTAAAGGAAATTGTGTCATCAAAAATAAAAC
>CAYOMO010000020.1:0-16327 GCA_964405065.1 uncultured Gammaproteobacteria bacterium | reverse complement strand
CTATCATATTTTACAGTAGGATATAACGTAATTGAGGGGATTTTTGCTATTGGAAGTCGCATTCTTCAATAACGATATGACAACTTAAAGCAGAGTGCTGAGAGGAAATTGACCAAATATGTAAGTCGTCAATGTTTTTAATAAGATTTGATACTTCCATAATTTTTTGCTTAACATTTTCTGTATCTACTCCGGCAGGAGTACCTTCAAGTAATACATGTACTGCTTCTCTTGAGACTCCAAAACTACTTTTCATAAGCATGACTCCAATTAAGATACTTATAAGCGAATCAAATATTGTCATTCCTGTGAAATGAATTAAAACTCCGGCAATTAATGCTCCAACTGAAGCCAAAGCATCAAAAAGCATATTTAAATAGGCACTTTTTATGCTCAGATCATGAGTTTCATTTTTAAATAGAAGGGCAACACTTAGATTAATTGCGAGTCCAATCAAAGCAACAGCTGCAATCACTCCACCGTTTACTGGTTCAGGGTTTTGAAAACGAAGATATGCTTCGTAAAAAATATAAAGGGCAAGAAAAAATAGTATTAAGCCATTTACTAGAGCCGCTAGAATTGTTGCTCTGCCATAGCCATATGTATGTTCAATATTGGCGTCTCTTCTGGCAATTTTTTGGGCAAAAAAAGTTATAACTAAGCTCAGAGAATCAGTCAAATTATGTCCGGCATCAGATATCAAAGCGAGTGAACCCGAAAGGACTCCGGCAATAAATTCAATGATGGTAAATCCTGTATTAAGGACAAGTCCAAGCTTTAGTTTGTTATCAAGATTTTGATTGTGATGTGTACCGCTCATAAATTTAGTATAAGTTAATAATACGGGTTCGTATAGTACTTCTATTACTACTTGCTGTAGTATTATTTTGAATTTCTTTCGAGGCTAAATTTGATTAAAAGTGACCAGTTTGGTATAATTCTCATCTCCTGCTTGAGCAGGATTTTAAATGCTTAAAGGACAACCAAAATTTGGTCTGCCTTCCTTTCCTAACTTTGCAACTGTTAGCTTTAAATTAGTGTTGGGGGGATTTCTGCTTTCCTTTTTGACCCAGTACCAACCCTCAGCAACTTTACCTTTTATCAAACAATCAGTAGTTCAGGCTCAGGAATCGAATGAGCAAAGACATACTATTATCGCCCAGAATCTACCTTTCAATTTTCAAGTACTTTTCCCGGGATATTTGAGCCAGCATTTTTCAAATTGGCACAAAGCATTGGATATAGCTACAGGATTAGGGATGCCGATAAAACCCATTGCAGGAGGTACAGTTATTTCAGCCGGTTATGATTGGTTTGGATATGGATTAAAGGTGGAGATAGATCATGGCAACGGCTATAAATCTTTATATGCCCATATGGGTAAAACTTATGTTAAAGAAGGACAAAAAATTGAAAGCAGCCAATACATTGGAGAAGTTGGCTTAACTGGAAAAACATCCGGACCACATACTCACCTTGAAGTCCAAAAAGATAACCAGTATATTGATCCTGAAGCAATTCTTCCTTCAATCAGAGAATATGCAACCGAAGAAGATTTTAAACCTGTCGGTGGTAAATCTGGAAATAATTTTCAAGCTCCTACACCGGTTCCAACTCCTTTACCTAAAACAGAACATGATAAAACTCCTGCAACCCAAAAAATGCCTGACAAATTAGAATTTCTGAATCTTAGAGTTTACAACCTCTCTCCAAATGTCCAAGAAACCAAAAAATCAGATTTCACTAAAGAACTAAAACTCGGATTGTAAATTACGAATTACTTTTTTATTGACTTCTGGTGGTTTCCTTAGTTATATTAGTACTACAAACTGTAAGAGATAAATATCGATGAAAATTAAAACCCCAGTCCTAATAGTCATAGCAGTAATCGTGCTCGTAGGATTGTTTATTCTCTTTAAACCAAAAACCGAGAATACTTCAACACCAAACCCTCAGTCTAATAATGAAATAATTGAAACTGGTGATGCACAAGATTTTACAAGTCAAAAAGAGGTGAATCTGGAGATTTCAAATTATGCATTTACCCCACCAACAATTCGTATTAAAACTGGTACAAAAGTGACTTGGACAAACAGAGATACTGTTAAGCACAATGCAATTGCTGATGATGGAAGTTTTAGGACTGAATTAATTGGTAAAGATGAAAGTGTGTCTGTTACTTTTGATAAAGCTGGTACATTTCCATATTATTGTGGTCCTCACCCAAGCATGAGAGCAACAGTAATTGTAGAGGGAGATACTCAAAACACCACAAGTCAAAATAGTAATGTTTTTGAATTAGAAATTAAGGGGAAAAAATTAGTGTCAGGATTAGCAACTATAAAAGTAAATCAGGGAGATGAGGTAACTATTAAAATTACTTCTGATGAGATAGAAGAATTTCATGTTCATGCTTATGACAACAGTGTAGAACTTGAACCGGGAAAACAAGCAACTCTAACTTTTAAAGCGAATTTATCCGGCAGATTCCCATTTGAGCTGGAAAATTCTAAAACAGAGGTTGGTGCATTAGAAGTGCAGCCTAAATAAAACTTGGATTAAACGATTAATGAGAAAATGGCTACTACTTCTAATATTAACGCTTAGCTTTTTTGTACTTCCTCAGTCAGTTTCGGCTCATGCCTTTGGAAAACTTTATAATCTGCCCGTTCCGTTCTGGATGTATTTGTATGGTGGGGCAGCAGCAATAGTCGTTTCATTTCTTATAATTGGATATTTCATTAACAAGACTGGAAGTAACTTAGCCTATCCAACAAAATTCCTTTCTAATCTAAATTTTTTAATTAAAAAACCCACAATAAATATCCTCAAAGCTCTCAGCGTTTTCTTATTTCTCTTTACTATTTTAACTGGCCTCTTTGGTGAGGACAGCCCATACTCTAACTTTAATATGACTTTTTTCTGGATTATTTTTATACTGGGGTTCTCTTATTTAACCGCCTTTATTGGCAACATATATGCTTTTATAAATCCCTGGAAAGTCCTAACTGAATGGTTTGAAAATTTGTCTGGTGAAAAGATAAAGGGCATGTTTAAATATCCAAAAAACCTGGGATATTATCCAGCTTTAGGTTTTTATTTTCTGTTTATCTGGATAGAACTTTTTTCGCAAACTTTCCCCCGGCAATTATCTTTAATTCTTATTCAATACTCCTTAATAAATTTCGTTGGTGTGATGGCTGTGGGTAAAGATAATTGGTTTAAATACTGCGAGTTTTTTAGTGTCTTTTTTAGGTTAATAGGGAAGATTGCTCCATTTGAGTATAAAAATAACAAGTTGTATTTAAGACCACCTTTTATTGGATTACTAAAAGAGAAAGCAGATCACTTTAGTTTGTTGTTATTTATTCTATTTATGCTTTCTTCAACCGCTTTTGATGGGTTCAGAACCACTACACCATGGGTACAATTTTATTATCAAAACTTCGATAATCTTTTAACCCCTCTTTTTGGGGATAGTGCGTATACTTTTTTTCAAACAGTAGGACTACTTCTATCACCATTCGTTTTCTTGATAATCTATTTGGGGTTAATAAGTTTTGCAAAAGTAATTACCAAATCTAAAACCTCCCTTTTAGAATTATGTCTGCAGTTTGCACTTACACTTGTTCCGGTAGCTTTTGTCTATAACATTGCCCACTATTACACCTTACTGCTTACAGAGGGACAAAACATGTTTCGTATTATTTCTGATCCGTTTGGATTCGGCTGGAATTTGTTTAACACCTCAGAATATGAGGTTAATTTAACTATTATTGATGCTAATTTTACCTGGCATTTTCAGGTCGCTTTAATTTTAGTTGGTCATATTGTAGGAACTTATTTGGCTCACATGGTCGCCCTTAAAGTTTTTCCATCACATAAAAAAGCCTTGCTTAGTCAGTTCCCATTACTAATATTAATGGTTGTTTATACGATGATAGGTCTTTGGATACTCTCTCAACCAATTACTTCTGAGATGTAATTTTTATGATAAAAATCTTGATTACTATTTTTATAAGCATAACTTTCTTCTTTGCGCTTTCAAATTCTGTATCAGCTCACTCAAGAGGATTTCCTATTTTAACAATAAATGGGGATCTAACAAGTGTTTACCCAATTCAATCTTCATCAATTGAGCCTTTCTTGGGAGAAGATAGTGACATAGCTTCAGAAAATTACCTCATAAATCAAAGTTTAGATTTTGAATTTGAAGCAAGCAGATCTTCTCAACTAATGGAAGTATTAGGGTGGAAGGAAGAGTTGTTGGACAAGGTTACCTATATCTGGAACTTTGGCGATGGAACAACGAAACAATCAAATACTCCCAAAAACAATCACACCTACACTAAGATGGGTTCCTACATTATGCAAATTGAGGCTGATTATTCTCAGACAGGAATTGGTGGTTCGGAGCGTCAGTTAGTACAAACAACATTAATTCACATTTTACCAAATAATGACTACAAATTACCCGAGCCGGTTATCAAAATAAACGGCCAAATTTTACCTAAAAACAACTTGACCCTTGGAAATACTCCTACTGCTAGTTCAAGCGGATCGGAGTGGGACAGATTACGAGCCAGAGAACAAACAGATCTAGCCCTTGATTTTAATAAAAGACTTTCTTTTGATGCTTCAGACTCCAAAGCCACATCTTCAAAAATAATCCAGTACCAATGGGATTTAGGACAGGGAGAAGTTTCTAAAAGCAAGACGGCTTCAATTAGATATCAGCTTCCACAATACTTTACTTCGGCCGTGCTTAGGGTCAAAGATGAGAATGGATTCATTGCTGAAGCAGCAGTAGATTTGAGAAATAGTGGTAGTAATGAACCATCCGGCTTTAGTATTGATGATTTTATTTCACCGACTATACTACTCGTTTTAGCTCAAGTTTTAATCTTTGCAGTAGGAATTATTTGGTATCTCAAATTTAAAAAAAGAAAGATTAAGGATAGTTAATATCAGTCAGTTGAATTGACTAACATAAATATTACCACTACAATTTGTAGTATATGAATCACACTAAAAAAGGCAAACTACTCGGAGAGTTAGAGTCAGAAATAATGGAGATTATATGGGCTTTTAAAAAGCCCATATCGGTTAAAAATGTCACAGAAATGTTACAGAAAGAAAGAAAAATCGCCTATACTACGGTCATGACAGTCATGGGAAGACTTGTGGAAAAGGGTTTACTAAAAAGAGCTGAAGTTGGTAAGGCATATCTATATCATTCAGCTTACTCTAAAGACAAATTTTTAACAAAGATCTCACGCCAAATTATCAAAAACTTTGTTGCCAGTTTTGGTGAATCAGCTGTAGCTAATTTTACCCAGGAAATAGCTAAAATTTCACCCGAAAAAAGACGCGAACTAATTAAACTGCTAGAGGAGAAATAAACACCCGATGATAGTCAGACAAAAATTCAGTGCAAATAAATCTTTCTACCTTCTTTTTGGAATGTTTGTGCTTAGTATGTTTATCTTGCTTAGTTTAATTAAAAAAATCGGGCCGTTAACTATTAGTCATACTGTTTATTATTGCCAGCAAGTTATGTCAAACTTTATAATCACTTTGCCTCATTCGTTCCCTTCATTACTTGTGCTACTTCTTTTATTAATTGCTTCAACAGGCTTTTTCTTGTTTTTATTCCAAATAATTAAAACTCAGATTTTTATCCACAAAATTCTGCAAAGAAAGATTGGAATTCCTAAATATGTAAAAGAATTAGCAACAGAATTAGGGATCACAAACAAGATAAGTGTAGTAAGTGATAAAAAATATATCTCTTTTTGTTATGGTCTATTAAAACCAAAGATTTGCTTGTCGACTGTGATAGTTAAATCCCTGACTAAAAGTGAACTAAAAGCTGTTTTAATTCACGAAAGCTATCATCTTAAAAATCGTGATCCTTTGAAAATACTGCTTAGTCAAATTGCCTCATCAGTGTTTTTCTTCGTCCCAACAATCAAAGATTTCCAACATCATTACATATTAACCAAAGAGATTAACGCCGACCAATTGGCAGTTAACACTTATGGAGTCAGGCACTTAAAATTTGCTCTAGTGAAATTATTAAGCAGTCCGGTATCTTCAATCAGTGGAGTTGCTTCATTTGCGAATTCAAATGATTTAGAACAAAGAATTAAAACTTTAGCCGGCTTATCAAGTAAAAATATACTAAGACTTTCCCAAGTCAGGCTTGTACTCTCATTTATTGTTCTTACCAGCGCTTTGTTTCTATTAAACTTGCCAGTATATGCTATAGAAAATGGAGTTGATGATCATACACTGTTTATGTGTCCATTTGAGGAAGAATGTGTTGTTTCATGTGAAACTCAGGGTATCTCCAATGACTTCTTTGGGAAAACTAATTTTAGTCCATTAGAAAAAAGTTCGCAACCTTCAGCAACTAATTACTCTACAAATCCAATGCCTTGACAGGTATCTTTGAAATCTACTACACTAAGTAGTAAGAATGAACAGTAAAAAGATTCTCATGATTGTCGCTGTACTAACTATGGCAGGATTATTTGCTTTTGTTTACCAAGAAACCAATAAGCCCCAACCCGGAGAAAAATTAGAAGATTTAGGTCGTGAACATTTTGATTTAGGGACTACTTTTGAATACAATTCTAATCCTCCAACATCTGGCAATCATTATACCGATTGGACTAAAGCTGGCGCATTTGACACTATTAAAGATGATCGTAATTTACTTCATTCATTAGAGCACGGTTATATCATCATGAGTTATAAATGCCTTGGCGTTGGGCCAAGTATTATTAATTCGGCTACAGAGACCACTCCTTCAGCTGCAGGAAGTCAGGGCGAATGCAAACAGCGTTACGATCAGCTTAAACCAATTTTTGAAGCCAAAGGACAGCGCAAACTAATCGTTGTACCTAGAGAAAATCTTGATACAAATTATGCAGTAACTGCTTGGACAAGAATTGATAAATTTAATGATTTTGATCAAAAAAGAATTGAGCAGTTCATTGATGCCTATAAAAACCAGGGACCGGAAAGGACAATGGAATAAATATGGCTAAATCACAAGGACAAGAAGTAGTAGAAAGATCAAATTTCCTAACCACTCCCATGGCCACAATAATTGGTTCAGTAATTATTTCAGTTGCTATTTTAATTAATGGTGGAATTATTCAGATAAAAGGCCTATCTGGAGGCTCAGCAAAAGCCGGACAGGCAGCTTTGGCGCCAACTCAACCCGCAGAACAAGATGTAGCCCCTGCCGCTCCCGATGCACCAACCGGACCGGTTAAAGTTTCGGTTGATGATGATCCGGTACTTGGTGATAATAACGCGCCAGTTACCATCGTTGAATTTTCAGATTATGAATGTCCTTTCTGCAAAAGACATTTTGATCAAACTTTACCTCAACTAGTAAAAGATTATATTGATACAGGCAAGGCGAAATTGGTTTTTCGTGATCTACCCCTTTCGTTCCATGATCCAATGGCAACCACCGAAGCTATAGCTGCTAACTGTGCCAGAGAGCAAGGAGGAGACGAGGCCTATTTTAAATTCCATCATGAAATATTTAAAAGAACAACCTCAAACGGTAATGGTCTTGATAGAACGAAAATAGATAAAATAGCTTTGGACAATGGTTTAAGCGAGACTAATTTTAAAACATGCTTGGATTCTGATAAGTATAAAGATGAGGTAGCAAAAGACTTAGCAGATGCCGGTGCTGCAGGTGCTACTGGCACACCAAGCTTTGTTATTGGTGCTTCGAGTGATTCAGGTGAAATAGAAGGTCAGTTACTAGTTGGAGCACAACCATTCGCTGCTTTTAAAACAATTATTGATGAAAAGTTATCTAAATGAACAATGCGAACTATTTTTGATGTCAAATCTTTTTTAATTCCGACGCTGCTGATTGCGGTGATCTACCTTATTCTAGTAGCATTTTTAATGAATTTGGGATTAGTCCAGGATACTATCTTTGGAGAACATACAATCCAGTATAGGATAAATCTATTGCTGGCACTTATTTTAGGATTAGGAACTACCATGACCGGTTTAGGCCTTAGCATACTGCTATTAATATCGTTACTGACAGGTGCAAACATAACTTTAATTACTAAAAGATTGAAAAATTTAAAAGCTGCCGGAAATTTACATATGGTGGTAGGTGGTAGTTCATTGCTTGGAATTGTTGGCAGTGGTTGTGCAACCTGCGGTTTACCGGTTTTGTCTGTTCTTGGAATAACTGGAAGTTTTAGTTCATTACCATTTAGAGGTGAGGAGTTTACTTATATTTCTGTATTTTTGCTTTTGATCTCTTTGTATTTCATGATAAAAAGCAATTATCAAGCTAAAGTTTGTGAAATTAGAGCAGGAGGTAAATTAATATGAATTTGTGGGTAATTTTCATGACCGGATTAACTGTAGGCGGTCTGACTTGTCTAGCTGTTCAGGGCGGTTTACTTTCTTCAATAATAACAGCAAGAAAAGAAGGTCGAGAAGCTTTTGAATAATTTCATTCAACTTTAATAAGTGACATCATTCCAGCCTCTGCATGTTCAAGTACATGACAATGACTCATCCAAGTCCCCTTATCCAATGGAACAATACCAATATCAACGGTTTCTCTGGAATGAATTAAAACTGTATCGCGCCAGTATGGTTCGTCTACCTTTTGTCCGTTTCGTGTTAACACTCTAAAAAATTGTCCGTGCAGATGCATTGGATGAAGTCTTGCTGACTCATTGACAAATCGAAGTTTAGAAAATTTGCCAGCTTTCAGAGTTATGGCCTCCATATTTGGGTGAGCTTTATCATTAATTGTCCACTCAATACCATACTTACCTCCTTCTCGGGCATTTAACCTGAAAATCTGATCCGGTTCAAAAGTAATTGCATTACTCCAGTCTGGAAAATGCTTCTGCAAAGGAGTTTCCGTTTTATCAGTTGTTTCAATTCTACCTTCTACATTTATTGTTACCAAATCATAGCTACTTCTGGTAAATATATCTTGTATTATTGTATTACTTGCAGAATTTGCAATAAATTCTATATCAAGTCTATTACCAGGGGCAATTTCATAGTTTTGTGGTGAAAAAGTTTTATTGACTTTTAATCCATCAACTGCGATTGCTTGAGCAGGCAAACTACCGAAGTTAAGTTTATAGACCCTACCATTTGATGAGTTAATAAAACGTAATCGTATTCGTTCACCTTCTTTTGCATTAATTATTTCACCAGTTTTTCCATTGACAGATATAATGTTTCCCCACCTGCCGTCGTGCGCCAGGTCGCCTGAGGTTACAAATCTTGGATCTATCTGACCATTATCAAGTAATCGCCAGTCATCTAGTACAATAGCTTTATCTTGAGTAAATTGCGGATCATTTGGATCTTTAACAATCAGTATGCCGTATAAGCCTTTTTCAACTTGTTCTGCACTTCTGACATGTGGGTGAAACCAAAATGTACCTGCGTCTTTTGGGGTAAATTCATAAGTAAATTTTCCATTTACCGGAATTGGTTCTTGGGTGATGCCGGGAACCCCATCCATTTTGTTCGGTAGTCTTACTCCATGAAAATGAATCGTTGTTTCTTGTGGGAGCTGGTTTGTGAAATTTATCTTAACTTTTTCTCCTAAACGAACCCTAATTTCGGGACCGGGAATTTGTCCATTGTAACTCCAAGCATCAGTTTTATAATCGGGAATAAGTTCAATTTCTGATTTCTTAGCTACTAAGTTCACTTCAACAGTTTTAGCTGGATATGGGGCCTTTTGGGGATAAGAACCATCAAACTCTCTGGTTAAACTTTGAATTAACATTTGATGCTGAAATGTCGTGGTGATTATTGAGAAAATAGAAAACGGACTAGGTTCAAATACAAAGTGAGCAACTAATAGGATTATAAAACCAATAGCTATTTTTCGGATACCATTCTTAAACCTTAAGTATATTGTGACAAGTTTGGTCAGATATAGCATAGATTCCAAATATTATAGGTACTATGCACTTTATTTACCATTGTGACTTTAAAATGCTCAATGTAAATATACATAAAGGGATATAGAACTGAACTAATAATTACAAGTATTACTCCTACATCTTATATAAGCTAGTTTTCATCTTAATTAAAGTCTGTAAAAGGGTCGCACCCCTCTTTTTCAAGGGTCAAGATAAACGAGGTCGTTGCCTCGCCCTTGAAAAATTCACCCCGCTCATGCGGCCAAGTATCAGGAGGCAGGCAGCCTCCTGGAAACAAAATTTTCTAGGAAAACAAAGCCTAGAAAGAAGGTGAATAAAATGAGTTTTATGCAAAATCCGGTTACTCATGGCAAATATACAAAACAAGATTTAAGAGACTACGCAATTTATAGAAAAGAGGGAGAGTTAGAATCTATAAAAGACTTACTTGAAGATAACCAGATAACTGAAGGGTTAATCTCACCAAGTGAGCATGAAGATTATCGAGAACCATTGGCTTTTAGTAAAGAAATTACCATTGATATCCAACTATCAACTGGTGGTGATGCTGACGGTTTTAAGCTGGTTTTTGACGAATCTAAACAACTTATTAAAGGATATTATTACTGGGCTGATTGGGGTGTTTATGAAGAAGTCAAATTAACTGATGTTGACCTTGACTGGGTTGACAGTTTGTATATGGTTAGTGAATGGTTGAACTATTCATGATTTTATCCACCACTGCCCGGCGGTTAATCTGTCACAACTTTTTGCCATATATCATTGCTGTTAGAGCCCATTTTAGCCTTTGTAGTTAAGTACAAAGAAACTTTGTCTTCAAAAGTTTTTTCCAGTAAAGATTTAGCATAAATATTAATATGCGTTTTCAATGATTCAGTAGGGCAAATAATAAGAACTGATGGAATTGGTGCACTATCAGTATTCTCATCCCAGTCACTATTATCTGCGTATTCTAAATATTTTCTTACTCGCTGCCTTAAAGCAAAAGGCGGGGTATATTCATCAAATAAATCTAGAAAATATCTCTTAGTCGTATTTTGTCCTTTAACTGCAATAAAAGCATCCGGCAAAGGCTGAGGGAAATAATCATAACCATTCAAATCGTTTTTTGTAAAAAATTTTAATTCTTCCTCTGCTTCTTTATGTGACAGAAGAAATAAATAAACAGTTACAATAAATAAGGAATGCTCCCTAAACTTCATTTCTCTTCGATGTTCTGAATAAATATATTCCAGTTGTTGCAGATCTAAGTTCTTCTCTGACTTTAAAAAATATCTAGCTTTAGCTCCTAAATAATATATTGCTGGTTTTGTATTATCTTCAAATGATTTTCTATCATAATGTCTGTTGATATATTTTTTCTCGATTAAGTCTTTGATCCAGGTTAGAGTTCTGTTTGGATTTTTATGGTTTAGGAGTTTTTGAATTTGATGAGTGTTTAGGAATCTGAATTTATATAAGTATAGTAGTATTTCTTTTTGTTTTTTGGTTATAGATGGAAGTTTAGGTGTTTGTTTATTTGTCATACTTTTTATTTACCTTTCCTTATATTTATATAAGGTATAAGAAGACAGGACTTTTATATATTTTAGCTTCAAAAACTACAGAATCCTGAGTGTACGCGTACACTCAATTTTTATTAGGCAGGAAGACCAGTTTTCGCTTGTGAATTTTGACTATTCTCCGTTCGCTCTTGTACGTCACTTACCACCTTTATACTTTTTTGTTTTGGTTCATATGTGATTGCATAGCCATTCCTTGAGGATTGGATAAACCGATTCCATTTGTTTTTATCATTGGTAATAGTGACCGGCATTGTTTCACCTGAGAATGGTTCATCCGGAACAATAGCGGCTTTTTTCATAAAAAAGTGAAAAGATGGTAAATTTGAAATCTCACCTTCTGTTAAATAAGGACTAAATTGAGGGAGGAGTACTTGTTCATCTCTTGGGTTTGCACTTCTAAAAGTTACAACTGTTCCAGTGTTAGCTAGGATAATATCTACAAGATTACGGTCTTTCTGTTGTGAAGTTGATTGTTCAGCCATTATTAAGCTTAATCCATATTTCCTAGCCTCTGATAACATTTGGACAAAAGATGGAGTAGCAAAGTTCTGAAACTCATCTACATATAAATAAAATTCATTTCTTTTTTCTTTTTTAATTCTTGCTCTTTTGAGTGCAGCGAGTTGAATTTTATTAAGTATCATAATTCCCATAACTTCTGAGGTATCTTCACCGATATTTCCTTTCGAGAGATTACAGATAAGAATTTTCTTATTATCTAAAATATCGTCAAAACTAATAGTAGATTTTTCTTGTTCTAAAATTCTTTTAGCTGATGGGGAAAATAAAAATCTTCCAATTCTGGCAGTAACTGGCGCAACCATTTTTACTTTTTGATAGTCACCTGCTTTCCCAAATTCATACTTCCAAAAGTTTTTTAAGTTTTCGTCTTGTAATTGAGAAATTACCTTTTTTTGAAAAGCTGGATTATTTAGTAAATCAAAAATTGTGAACAGTGTTGGATTCTCTAGAATAAATGCGGTATGGATAGTATTTCTTAAAATATACTCAATTCTGTGCGGATGTGATGACATGGCATCTGAAAACAACTTTCTAAAAAGAGAGATAATACTTTCAGCTATAAATTCTTTTTCAATTAATAATTCCTCCTCATTAAGGTTGGGCGTAAGTTCCATTAAATTAACTCCAATAGGATATTTAATATCAATAGGATTAAAGTAGATAAGGTCTTTTATTCTTTCTTCAGGAATACAATTAATAGCAGCTTCTGCTAAGTCTCCATGAGGATCGACAATACACACTCCATTCCCATTCTTTAAATCTTGATTAATCATCGATAACAACATTGTTGTCTTACCAGTTCCCGTTGCTCCAATTACATACATATGTCTAGCGCGTTCTTCAATAGTAAGTCCAATCACGGTACTAGTACCGGCATAGGTATTTTTGGCGAATTCGACATTAAATTTAGGATTATTTTTGAGCGATAAAGGTGCCGGAAGTTCTTTCGAATGGCTTTTAGAAATATTTTCGGTTTGGGTAACTTTGGTAAAAGGAAAATGATAGAGGTCAGATATTTCGGAAACAGACAAAATAGTATGACTGCTATTAAAAACAAATGATAATAATCTTTTCTTAAAATTTAATAGTAAGAACTGATTAAAGTAACTTTGTGGTAGATGAAACCTTTTCTTAAGTGTCTGATTTGTGGAGGAAGAGAAAATACTAAGCGATGAATTAAAACCTCTAACTCTTTCTGATAGTTCGTCTTGCTCTTTTACACCGATTAACACTCTAATATTTGCTTCAAATAGATGTTGATCAATTTTCTCTTCAATTCCTTTAACTACTTCTTGCTCAAACTGTGTTAAAACTCTTGCAGGTTTTTGCAAATTTTGAGCTGCAAAATATGCTAAGTACTGACTTTGAGCTTGTCTTTGAGATATCTTGGCATTTACAAAATCATTAAATACTGTCCGAAAAACGTATCCACAAATATTCAATACAATTTGAACTATTTTTATAGGAAGTAGAAGAATAGAAATAACAAATGAACTACCTAGCTGATTAATATATCCTAAAACATCCTCGCCTCTTAATATTTTATGTTTGATAAAGGCAGTTTCTTTTTTCTCAGTTGGAGTTAAAACTATTTGAAAGGAAATAAGTTCACCAGGTGAAAGCTTTGTCATCATACCAGTGATATAGGCGACTGGATCATGTTCTTCTAAGGTGCTTTGTTTTTGTAATGGATAAGCGAAATGTTTAGTTAATTCATACTCAATAACTTTTGTGTGATAATTCTCTTTACTTCTTGGGATATATTCATTAACCGTTTTAACATTAACCTGAGACAAGTATGAAATTAAACTTCTCTTTAAGTTGTTAACTTGCTCAGGAGTCGTTCTTATCAAGTATCTTATTCCCTGATTTTGAGTGGAAACAATCTCACAAGCAAAAAGTGTCTTTCTGCCAAGTAACTTATCTGTAAAAGATCGTTGTTTTCCTAAATTATGAATTACTGAAAATAATTGTTGGGTTGTGTAAGCAGTTTTTTCAGTCATAGCAGGAGGCGTCAACTCAAGAAGAATAGATTTTTCATGAAAAGTTCTCCTAAAAGAAAGAATTTTACGCACTATTAGAAGAGTAAACGTCAGAATTATAGAGGATAGTAATCCTGAAATAAACCAATTAGGAAATCCCGTGTAAAGACCAGAAAAATCTTTAAAGTAAATATACTTATCTAAAAGATAATCAGCCCTTAGTTCTTGAATTGACATAAAGCCTTTTAAAAGGGCAGACTTTGAGCAGAGTATAACAAACTATATAGAATATATAAACCATAAACAACATTATTCTGAGGCTAAATATAGACTGAATGATTGACAACTATCTATATTTCGATATATACTATCGATATATCGATAGTTAAAAATATGAGTAAATAGGTTATATATGCAAGCTGTTGAATTACCCTTATTTGGAATAGATGAACATACAAAATCTTCAAAAGTTATAGCGCAGCCTCGACAAGACACAAAAATTACTCATGAACAAATATTATGCTCAACCACTAAGGTTCTAGAATCTTATACTCCTCATTCAATTACACATCCACCTCAATCCTTAGAAGAGATGTTCCCAGAACAGAAATATGAAGATAAAGATGTGCAGAAAGCCAAACAAATTTTAGAAGAAGTAGCTAACCAGTTTAGTCCTGAGGAATTAAAAGTTGCGGTAACTGAAATTCAATATTTAGTGAGTACATGGGTAGACGACTTTGAAAGAGAGATATTTGAAGGAAAAACTCTAAGAGAACTATTACATGAGAAAGGCAGTCTATGAATACTGTTATTCGTGATGATGGTAAAAGAGCAATAATTTACCTGAGAGTTTCTTCTGAAGAACAGATAGATAACTTTTCTTTAGATACGCAAGAAGATATTTGTCGAAAAGAGGCATTAAAACGAGGTTATGAGATAGTTGAGGTTTTTAGAGAGGAGGGCAAATCTGCTAAGACTATTTTAGGTAGGACTGTTTTAATAAATCTACTCGATTATTGCCGAAAAAAAAGCAATAAAATCCAGGCTGTCTTTGTCTATCGTTTAGATCGCATTTCAAGACAGACCGCTGACTACCTGGCAATAAGAAAGAAACTAGCTGAAGGTGGGGCAAATATAATATCGGCTACTGAACCCACAGGAGATAGTCCAACAGAAAAACTGGTAGAGACAATATTGGCTGGGTTTGCCCAACTAGATAATGATATTAGGAGTGAGCGAACAAGAAACGGTTTAAGAGCGAGATTTAAAGCTGGACTAGTCGGCCGAAAACCACCAATTGGATACATTTCTCAGGGAGGTTATGCAGTAAAGGATCCTGAAAGTTGGGACAGTATAAAAAAAGCATGGGAATTAATGGCAACCGGTACAAAAAGTTTATCGGAAATGGCCAAAATTATGAATGACTGGGGCTTAAGAAAAATCATCAAAATACGAGAGTATAAATTAAGACCACAAACAGTTAATAGAATTTTTAGACAAAAGTTCTACATGGGGATTGTTACTTCAGACAAATATCCTGAGGAAGTTAGAGGACAACATATTCCTATGATAACTGAACAACAATATTATAAAGTTCAAGCAATTTTAGACGGCAGAAATGTTAACAAAGTTGCACTGGCTAAAAGAAACAGTGAAAATCCAGAGTTTCCACTACGAAGACTAGTTAAATGTTCCAAATGTGGCATGGGTTTAACTGCCGGATGGAGTCGAGGCAGAAACGCTAAATATGCTTACTATCGTTGCGGTAGTAAATGCAGCGGTGCGTCTATTAAAGTAGATAAACTCGAAGGTACGTTAATTGAACTCCTTAAGCAGATCACTCCAACAGAAAAAGGGTTGGCACTGTTTATTGCCTTTTTATACAAAACCTACAATGAAAGACTGTCAAGGCTACAAAAGATTAATAGTGAAGCAGACGATGAAATAGGCCGCTTACAAGCCATGAGAAAGCTACTGGTTGAGAAAAATATTACTGGTGTTTATTCAGATGAGATATTCAAAGAACAAAACGCTATTATTGAGGACAAAATGATCAGGGCACATATTGTTAAGGATGACGCAACAATAGATAAATATAATATTGATGCTTTAACTAGTTTTATAAAAACTTTACTAGCCGATTTAGGAGAAACATACAAAAGATCAAATATAAACCAGCTTCGTGTGCTACTTGGTTCAATCTTCCCTGACGGATTGGCTTGGAGCTATGAGGGCACATTGAACCACAGGATTAGCCCAATATATCAATCTATTCGGGATA
>CAYOMO010000019.1:0-16346 GCA_964405065.1 uncultured Gammaproteobacteria bacterium | reverse complement strand
GACTGAATTAGTAGAATGCCCACCTGAAAAGAATTAATAGTTATTTTTATTCCTCGCCATTATACGCTTCATATCCTTCTCGATATAAAATAATTACGAAAAATAATCCTATTATCGGATCAAGCCACCAAATCCCAAACAAATAGTTAAGGCCTAACCCAACTAAGAGCGCGATAGACATTATCACACAGACTAGAGTCTGCATTGAGTCTGATACTAAACTTTTTGATTTTAATTTTTTACCAGTCTGGTATTTGAGATAAGTTAATACTGGCATAATAATGATAGAAAGAATCGCAATAACAATTCCAAACAAACTTGGTTCGGGTGGCTCACGGAGCAATAAATCTTTTACTGCTTCATATAAAACATATGTTCCAAGGATGAAGAAGGTAAACGAAACTAGTTTCTGTGCTCTTCTTTCAATGATCTCTTCATCCGCAGGTGACTTAAACTTTTTACTAAACCTCCAGATCATTATGCTTCCGGAAAGCGACTCTATAAAGCTATCCGATCCAAATCCAACTAGTGCAATACTTCCTGTCATCAGCCCAATTCCAATAGCAAAAATCCCCTCAATTACGTTATATCCTACTGTAAAATATGATAGTAAAAGAGCTTTGGTGCGAAGATTTGAATTCATATGAGGATTACTAAGATATCTTACCTGATTTTGCTCCATGTTGATGCACCGTCAGTACTTTTGTAAATGCTATTTTTTTCTGTTAAAAGATAGATGATATTTTGATCTTGCTTATTAAAGGAGATAAACAATGGTGTTTCTCCACCAAAGTCAGCACTGGTTTTTTCCCATGTTTTACCCCCGTCGTTGCTTTTTGTTAGTTTCTGTTGCTCTGAATAAGATAACAATTTTTGAGAGTCCTGAGGATTAATTGCAAGAACAGAGACGAAACCATCAAGTATTTTAGACCATGTAGTACCTTTATCGTTACTGAGCATCAAACCCTGAGGAGAGGAGGCATACACAATATTTTCATTTTTAGGATCTGCAGAAAGGTTTACCACTGGAAAGTTTGTATTACTGGTAAGCTCCCAATTTTTCCCTTCATCGCTGCTTCTTTGAAGACCCCCTGCATACCAGCCAAAAATCAGATTCGGGTTGGCAGGACTTACTGCCATAGCATGAAAATCAACTGGACCATTTATACCGTTCGATACTTTTTTCCAACTTACCCCGCCGTCTTCACTTTTTTGGAAACCAATATTTCCTCCTGTAGAGGGGTGTCCGCTACTATAGAATATTTTTGAATTTGTAGGGTGGGGAGAAAATCCCATGTAGTCATCACTTGCTGAGCCTACTTTAAATAAGTCTTTGTCATTAATTAAAACAAGTAAACCATGATGGGTGGCAATATAAACTTTTGAAGGATCTTCTGCATCAACTGCTAAACCATGACCATGAGTTATAGAACTTACTGGATTCATCTCAAATACAGGCTTTTGTACTACTGGATTTGTGGAGTTATTTGAATTATCTTTAGAATTTGTAAAATACGCTCCGGCTATAAATAGAACAAGTATAATTCCAATAATTAAAACTTTATTTTTATTCATAGAAATAACTTTCTAAACATTAATTAAGTCTTTTTCAGCTCTGTTTAATAGTACCGCATTTGTTGCAACTATAATTGAAGAGATACTCATAAGCAATGCTGCGAACTCTGGCCTTAGCGAGATACCAAAATTAGGATAAAAGACTCCTGCTGCAACTGGTATTGCTAGAATATTATAGATAGAGGCCCAAAATAGGTTCTGTTTCATCTTTCTGACGGTTGCCTTAGATAATCTGATTGCCCGTAAAATATCCGCTGGATCAGACTTCATTAAAACTACTTTTGCTGTTTCTATTGCCACATCTGTCCCTGCACCAATCGCGATCCCAATGTCAGCCTGAGCTAGGGCAGGCGCATCATTTACTCCATCACCAACCATTGCAACAAATTTGCCCTCATCCTGAAGCTTTTTAACATAATTTGATTTGTCTTCCGGCATAACTTCGGCAAATATTCTTTTAATACCTAATTGCTTACCTACCGCTTCAGCTGTTGCTTTGTTGTCGCCAGTAATCATTGCTGTTTCAATCCCTGACTCGTTTAATCTCTGAATCGTTAATTTCGCATTTTCTTTAATTGGATCAGCAGCACCTATTACGGCAACTGACTTGTTGTTTACAGCTAAAATCATTATAGTTTCGCCTCTTTCCAAGAACTGATTGATTTTTTCCTGAAGTTCTATTGATGTTTCAATTTTATTTTGTTCCATTAATCTTGTTGTGCCGACTAAAACTGATTTACCATTAACTTTAGCTTTAACTCCGAGTCCAGAAAGATTTTCAAAATTATCAACTTTTAGAGATAATTCGATTTTCCTGTTTTTTAATTCGTCTAAAACTGCATTAGCCAGAGGATGAGATGATTTTAATTCAGCAGCGCCAATCAGCTGTAAGGCTTCTTTTTCATCAAATCCTTTAACCGTAGCAATATCTGTAACCTTAGGTTTTCCTTCAGTTAGAGTACCTGTCTTATCTAAAACTATTGCCTGAATTTTAGATACCTGTTCAAGTGTTGGGGCATCTTTGATTAAAATATTGTGTTTCGCACCTAAACCTGTCCCTACAGCAACGGCAGTTGGAGTTGCAAGCCCTAAAGCATCAGGACAGGCAATAACTACAGCGGATATTGCAAAAGTAAGTGCAAACAAAAGTGGTTGTCCAAGGATAAGAAACCACACCGCAAAAGTGATTAGTCCTCCACCTACAGCCACAATTACCAGGTATTTGGCAAACTTATCTGCTAATTTTTGGCCGGGAGCTTTGGAGTTTTGAGCAGTTTCTACCATTTTAACTATTTGGGCAAGAGCTGTATCTTCACCCACTTTGGTAGCTTTAAACTGGACAGATCCGGACTGATTTATTGAACCTCCAATCACTTGATCACCCACTTTTTTTATAACCGGCATACTTTCCCCGGTAACCAAGGCTTCATCGATTGAAGTTTCTCCTTCTATAATCTCTCCATCTACCGGAACTTTATCTCCCGGCTTAAGAATTAAAATGTCTCCCAGTTTAACTTCAGATGTGGCAACCATTACCTCTTTACCATCTTTTAAGACTCTTGCTTGTGGAGGAACCAGATTAAACAGTGCTTGCAAAGCATCTGTAGTACCTCTTCTAGACTTCATTTCCATCCAGTGACCAAATAGCACAAAGGTAATAAGCATTGCAGCAGCTTCGTAAAAAGATTCATGAATTCCTAGAATCGTAAGAGCTACACTAAATCCATAGGCTGCAGTAATACCTACTGCAATAAGCACAGACATCCCTAACCGACCTGATTTTAACTCATGATATGAGGAATAAAGAAAGAGCCAACCACCATAAAAGAAAACCGGTGTTGTTAGCAAAAATAACAACCACTCTTTAGGGATCGGGGTAGGTAACATCAAGCCCAGTAACATCTCACCCATGGTATAAGCTAAGATGGGAATTGAAAGAACAAGCGAAAAGAAGAATTTATTCCTAATATCTTCTTCCATAAGCTTTGCCATATCCCGGCCAGCCAAACCGGTATGATCCATTCCCATGGTCATAGTCATACTCATCTTGAATTTCTCCCAGAAAGACATTTCCAAGAGCGGCTTCATGTGATGATTGTGCGCAGAAGATTGTTCAGAATGATCACCGTGATCCATTTTTGAGCGATCCATCCCATCATGATTCATCTCATGCTTCATTTCAGTTTCAACGAGCTTCATGCCACACTTTGGACAAGTACCAGGCTTTTCCTGAAAAATTTCTTTATGCATTGGACAGGTATACATTTTCATAAAATTCTCAGTCCTCGATCACAGATTAAAATTCCATTTATGTGATCAACCTCCTGTTGTAAAACTACAGATTTGCCTCCTTTAAATACTTCCTGATGAAAAATCCCATTTGAATCTTGATATTTCACCTTTAACCATAGCGGATTATTAACAATATATAAACCACTTACTGAATAGCACTTGGAAGGGAGAGGAAGACTGAATGACCTTTTAATAATTTTTGGATTAATCATAACCTTGTAGTTTCCTCTTGAGATCTTGATAAGTATTACTCTTTTGTTAAAACCAATTTGAGGAGCTGCCATACCCAACCAAAAATTGAAAAAGTGATCAACTTTTTTTATTTGCCTTATTAACTCATCAGTTATAGCAGAAACTTGATTAAAATCCGCAACCTCTGTACTAACTTTTTTTAGCTTTTCGTTCGGGTGCTTTAATATCATGCATTATGATCTCCCTTGAAGTAATTATTTGTATCAGTCAACATTTGTCTGACACACCATTTGGCGTACAAATCTCCAAATATGTATCCTAACCAGCGAGTTTTACGAGAGTCTGGCAAATTGTAGTTAATGTGTACATTAAGTTCAGTTTGACTATCCACAGGACTGATATTAAATCCTAACTCATAATTTCCAATTACCCATAGATTTACCCAGTTGGTTTTCCAAGTTTTTGATATATCTACCTTGCGTTCAGTAATTACTTGCTCAAGGGCTAGTTTCAGTCCCAAAACATTACCATCCATTCTAATAACAGATCCCACTTCACGCCCTCCTTTTTCATCGGGAGTATTTTTCATCCAACCCCAAAGCATCTCTGGCTTTGGTTCTTCCATATGTTTAGAAAGATTTAAGGGGTTATCCACAAACTCAAACACCTCCTTGGGAGGTGCTGAGATTACTTTACTTTCTTCATAGTGCCTAATTGCTTCAGCCATACTTACCAGCTCCTTAACCAGTTACGCATCTGGTCAATTTCATTTGTTTGAGCCGTGATAATGTCATCAGCCAATTGTTTCATCTCAGGGCGCTGAGTACCATTTTTAAGCATACTTGCCATCATAACAGCCATTTGGTGATGCGGAATCATCTCTTCAACAAAAGCACGATCAAAATCTGCGGCATTGCTAAGCCTGCTTAAGTCCATGTTATTTCCCATCATACCCATGTGCATTGAGCTTCCGCCCATCATTCCATGTTGTGTCATGACTTGATCTCCGGTTGGTAAATCTCGTCCATACCACTGCTTATACCAAGCTTTCATTTGCTCGATTTCAGCATTTTGAGCAGTAATTATGTCATTGGCTAGCTTTTTGACTTCCGGCTTTTGAGCTTTCTCAGTTGCAAGTTTAGCCATGGTTATTGCATCTTCGTGATGAGGAATCATTTGTTCAATGAAATGGGCATCTATAACAGAACCATTCATCATGGGACTACCTGCTTGCGTTCTCATACCCATCATCTGCATCATACCTACTCGATTTGAGTTGACTGCATTTTGGGCTACTAAAACACCAATGAGCACACCCAATAAAATTCCACCTAAACCATATTGATATTCTTTTTTCATATCTTCACCCCCTTTAATAATAGACTAATTTTAATTAATCTTCACTTTTTGTGATGATGTGAACCCATCATGAAGATCATCATTAGCGGACACAGCAGCAATATTGCAAAAGGCAAGATTGAACTTAAATCCCATTTGTTTTGAAATAAGAGCACTACTAGTACTGCTCCTACTAGCCACACATGCCACGATGTCAGTAATTTTTTAACGGTTTGCATAGTTTTCACCTACTTTCTTTGTCAGAATCTTTACAGCAAGAATGATCTGTATCAGAAGTAGCATGAGGCTTGTGTGCACTTTGTTTAACTTTTTTAGTAAGCCAGTAAAGAAACACCAAAACAACTGCGATAAAACCAAAATTTAAAAGAGGGTTGTTTCCAATATACACATCAACTATCATAGCGGAGTTTTGAATAAGTTTAGTAAAGCTATCCAAACTATCCATAGCTAAACGTCCTTGCAAGGTTAGAATCAAGATTAACCAGCCGGTAAAGAAAAAGACAATCGCAGCAATTAGATTACTGGTTAAGATCCCAAAAGTTTTTCCAAAGATTTTTACTTCAAATAAACTCCTTCTGAGCAATTTGACCCCGGGCATTTTTCCATCCAAAAAGACTGAGATCAAAAGAAGCGGAGTAATCATCCCTAAGACATACATTGCACCAATGGCTAATGCCCCAAAGAAATTAGATGACAGGAAGGTCAAAGTTAATATACCAATCAGCACCGGTGCGCAGCAGGCACTGGTTATCCCGGAAAAGATACCTAAACTAAATACTGATAAGACATCAGTTTTTCCTGACTCATTACCGGGAAGCCTTGGCATTGGTAGTTTAATGCCTAAGAAAGCAATTACTGAAGTTATTAGCATGACAACTGCCCCAATTAAATAAACGATGTCGTGATTGTCAAAGAAAAACTTTGATAAAGCAGCAACTCCTAATACTGCCGGAAGTAATACCACAAAGATTCCTGCTCCAAAGATAAGGGTCATGAGTAATACACGTTCTTTTTCTTTAAAAACATTACCCAAGTATGCAGGGAGAAGAAAGGTAACACAACATGGAGCAAAAAGTGCAACCATACCGGCAACAAACGCAGCGATTAAAGATGTTTGAAATAATATGCCTTCGCCACCCATTCCCATAATTAGTTTCCTTTCCTACTTAACCACGTTACCTTTTAGATAAAACTCAATACTCGGCTGATTGGCATCATTTGTTTCAACGGTAATATATCTTTCAACAGGCCCTACACCGGATGGGCCATGAAAGGTTTGATCAAAGACGATTTCAATTTGAGCCTCTTTTCCAGGTGCTACTTCACCCACCCAAGGAGATCCTGCATGCATACTAAACAGAGGACTTTTATTGCCATCTATTGAAATTTGAGCAGTGGTGCAGGTACATGAGGTTTTAACCTTAGTCAGTTGAAGAGGTTCAGTTCCACTGTTTTTTACCGTAAATACTTTAGTTGCTTTTGGTCCGCTATATTGAATAGATCCCCAGTCAAACTGTTTTTCTGAAATATTTACCTTTGCATTTTGGGTAATATTTATTGCCTGTGCGTTATTTCCACCACTACTAAGAACAAAGATACTTCCACCTAACAGGAAAATCGTGAATAGGATAACACCAATTATTATTTTTTTCTCAGTAGACAAGTAGATACCCCTAACTTTTGTGGGTGAATAAGTGCTTACTCCTGAATGAGTATTCTCGTTATGACTACTTTGTTCATATGCAGGTGCAGGAACGTAACTTTTGTTGTGATGTTTTCTTTTTTTGTGGTGGCTCATAAAGCTTTAAATCCTTTCATAATTTCTTTTAAGTTTGTATCGAATTGATTAGTCTCAACTAACTTATTTATCGAATTATTCAAATGACACCTAATTAATATCTGATCTGCTTCCCTTAACAATTTCTGCACCTTCTTTGATTGCAGAATTACTTCAATACATGATTCATTTTGCTCAACTTTTAATAGCATTTCATTCAGTTCCATTTTTGCCTTATTCAATTTATTTAATACTTGCCTGTTCATTTGTTTTGATTTCAAAAGTACTTTTTACAAAATGTACCTGATCCAAAACTGTATTGGTTTTTGGTAAAACTGCTGAAACTAAGGCATTATTTCCAAAGAAGCCGTCAATCGTGTCACCGTCTTTACTAAATAGCTTTTCTTTAATCATCATTTCCGCTTCATCACTTCCGATATAAACCGGGGTATATTGTTTTCCGGCAATATATACACTGCCAAACCCATCTGCAGGAACATTGTTTTTAACTTTTTCCGGTATAGTTGTAGTGAGATAAAACAGTTTGTAGTTACCATCTGGTGCGACAGCACCCTTAATATTCGCTGTAGATTGGATTTTGCTAAATGTTTCGCCGTTAAAGAAGTGATACTCATCTAAGACAGTTCCGGTTTCTTTAAGAATACCGGTGATCCTAACTTGTTCAAGTCCAAAGAAGTCATTTAGATAGTCACCAACACCTTTTATAAGGCCCTCTTCAATCATCATCTTAGCTTCTTTTGCCCCTAAGACAACTTCATAATTTGATAAGTCCTTCTTACCGTTGGCCAGTTGTAAGTTTTCAAATTCATTAAGGTTAACGTCTTTGAATAGCTTTGGGGTGCCTTCAGCAAATGCGACCTTGGTTTCCCCTTGAGTTACGATCTTTACTGCAGTATCTTTTGTATCTTGGGATACATTGACAGTCTGGACGTTAGCCATTTTTGCATCTGTTCCCTCAGTCATACCTGAAGACAGCCTAGCGAATTCAAAGAAGACAAAGGAGAAGAGTAGTGCCATGACCAGTGGTGCAAGGTTTAGGGCAAAGTTTCTCTTTCCGAAGCCATATTTTCTTAGCAAGAGTGAGTTTGCAACAACTGAGATTGAACTTAAAGCCATAGCAAGGCCTGCAAGTTCCGGCTTTAATACGAGTCCTAGACCTGCAAATACACGAGCAGCAACAGGAATTCCAACAATATTATAGAAGAGGGCAAAGAAGAGATTCTGCTTGATCTTAGACATTGTAGTCTTGGAAAGCTGTAAAGCATGTACAACATCCCGAAGGTCATTTTTAACGATAATGATTCCGCCGGTTTCCATAGCTACGTCTGTTCCTGAGCCCATGGCTATACCTAAATTAGCTTGGGCTAAGGCTGGGGCATCGTTAATTCCATCACCAACCATTGCTACTTTTTTACCTAAATCTTGAAGTTTTTTAACCTCATTAGCTTTATCTTCTGGGAGCACTTCTGCTAAAACATTAGTTATTCCAACCTGAGAGGCAATTGCTTTGGCAGTCCTTTCGTTATCACCGGTAATCATGTATACCTCAATACCCATCTTTTTAAGCATACTGATAGCCTCAATTGAAGTTTCTTTAATAACATCTGCAACAGCTATCGTGCCTAAAATCTCTTTCTCAGTTGCAAGAATCATGACAGTGTTACCCTCTTCTTCAAGTCGAGTCATCTTGCGGTTGATGCGGGTAATATCCAATCCAAGTTTGTCAGTCATCAGTCGCCTGTTTCCAAAATAGTATGTAGTTTTACCGATTGTGCCTTGGACACCGTGTCCGGGAATTGCGGTGAAGTCTGAAACTTCATCGAGATCAAGACCTTCCTCCTCAGAGTAGTTGTAAATTGATTCAGCCAATGGATGTTCTGATTGTTTTTCTAATGAAGCAGCTATTTGAAGTACGTCATCTTCATCCAAGTTTGAGTAACTGGCATATTCGGTGACTTCCGGCTTGCCCTTAGTAATTGTTCCGGTCTTATCAAAAACAATAGTATTAATTTTATTAGCATTCTCCAAAGGTTCTCCACCTTTTATTAAGATTCCCTGTTCAGCACCCCGACCTGTTCCTACCATGATTGCAGTTGGCGTAGCCAAACCAAGTGCACAAGGGCAGGCGATAACAATAACTGCAGTGAATGCCATCAGAGAGAAGGCAAGGGATGCACCTAAAACGAAAAACCAAACGATAAAGGTAAGCAGCGCAATTCCAATTACTGCCGGAACAAACCAGGCAGAGATCCTATCTGCAAAAGCCTGAATTGGAGCTTTAGAGCCTTGTGCCTCCTCAACCAGTCTAATGATTTGAGAAAGGGTCGTTTCAGAACCGACTCGGGTTGCCTTGAATTCAAAACTCCCGGCTTTATTAATTGTTCCTCCGATGACTCCATCACCTACCAGTTTTTCAACAGGCATACTTTCACCAGTGATCATTGATTCGTCAATTGCCGATGACCCTCTGACTATTTCTCCGTCAACCGGAATTTTTTCACCTGGACGGACAATCACAATATCGTTAAATACAACCTGATCAACCGGAATATCAAGAGTTTGACCATCCCTCATTATCCGTGCAGTCTTTGCCTGCAGACCCATCAGTTTTTTGATTGCATCTGATGTTCGACCTTTAGCTTTTGCTTCAAGCAATTTCCCCAAAACTACAAAGGTAATGAGGAAGGCTGATGTTTCGAAGTAGAGTTCTGGAATCTTTAATCCATTCAATCCTAGAAGGGAGTTTGTGGTTACAAAATAGAAAACAAGATTGAACAAGCTGTAGAAATATGCAACTGAAGTTCCAATTGCAATCAAACTATCCATATTGAATGTTCTCATGCGAAGAGCAGACCACATTCCCTTATAAAAACCGGAACCGATTAAAAACTGTACGGGAGTTGCAAGTACAAATGAAACCACACCAAAATATGGGGGAAGAAGTGAAGCGCCCGGCATCCATTTAAAGAAATCCAGAAGCATGAAATAAAGCATTGGTAAACTGAGAACGAAGCTAATAATAAACTTGGTGAACTGATAACCGATTTCAGCTTTTTGTTTCTTTGCTTCAAACTCAGTATCCTTTTCATCTAATAAGTCAGCTCTATAGCCGGATTTTTTAACTGCATTAATTAAGTCCTGAACTTTTGATTGTGTCTCATCATAAAAAACCAATGCTTTTTCTGCTGAAAAATTAACTTTTGCCTCTTTGACTCCCGGAACTTTCTTTAATCCCTTTTCAATAATTCCGGCACATGAAGTGCAGTGCATTCCTGAGAGCGATAGATTTATCCGGGCATTAGTGTTTGCTTCGTCTTGGATATTTACAGAGTTACCTGATTGACTTGGAGAAACTACATCATCTTTTAGGGGCAGCTGACTTTTTCCATTTGTATTCAGTACATCAGGAAAGTTTAACGATCCGATAATTCCTTCAAGATATTCTTTAGTTAAAGACTTTTCACCTTTTGGAAGTGTAAAGTCTGCTTTTTTTGAATTGGTAACTTTTCCATCAAAAACGTATCCAGACCCATTTTCAAAAAGATTTCCGTCCGCTTTAACAGAGGAAGTAAAACTTACTTTTATAGGACTTTTTGGAGTGCCATTTTTAACGCCCAGTGCGAAATCACTTTTGCCTGGCGTAACATTGGAAAAAACTATGGTTCCTCGTGAATTATTTTTCTGGATTTCGGCTGAATATCCTGCAGCCTTAACTGCACTAAGAATTTCCTCTTCAGAACTTAGTGCAGTATCTAAATTAACAGAACCCTTGCCAGATTTAAAATCTATTGTGGGATTTGATAAACCTTTGAATTCCCCCAGCTCGTCTTTAATCAGCATCTCACATGAGCCGCAGTGCATTCCTTTAACAATAAAATTAACTTGTTTTGTCATAGTTATAAGCTAAGGATACAAAATAGAAGATTAAGAAATTATGAAGAAATCTTAATTGCATATTTAGTATCTTTTAAAACATCAGCGACCTCGTAAGAGGTTATTTTTCTTGAAGCTTTGATTGAAGCCTGTCCTGAAAGTTCAACAGTGACATCTTGGACCCCCTCAATCTTTAGAATTCTTTTTTGGATTAATTTCTGGCAAGCTGCACATGTTAATCCAGTTAATGTTAGAGTTGTTGTTTCCATACTTAGATTACATTTATAGTTCCGTGGGGAATTCCCATTGCACAAGTTATCTGGAACGCTCCTTTCGACTTTGGGGTGAATTCAAAGATATTTGTTTCACCTTTTTTGAATACTTCTACTTGCTTTGATAGCTTTGGAACTGCAACACTTCCCATGCACCCAACTCCGTCATCTTTTGCAAGTACTTCAAGCCGTACCGGTTGTCCAGCCTTGACTGAAAAACTGCGTGGAGACATATCGTTGCTTGCGGTATAGGTGGCCTTTATAATCTGTACCCCGGCAGCAATAGGGGCAGATTCTTCTTCGGTATTAGTTCCGGCAACTGCTTCACTTCCTCCTAAGTTGATTACTATTGGGTTGTAATCGGAGAGTTGCAGTCCTGTTAGGTTATAGCCGTTAGAGATGTTATAGAAAGCAAGTAGTGCTACAGCAAGTCCGACTGTTTTAAAGAATAGCTTGGAATATGTGCCTTTTATAAGAGATGTTAATCCGCCAATTCCTAATAGCCCTGGGGCAGTACCAATTGCAAATACTCCCATTGTCAGTGCTCCTGCAGTAACTGATCCAGTGCTAATTGCATAAAGCTGCATAGCCTGAGTAAAACCACAGGGTAGGAAGAAGGTCATTGCTCCCATAATTACTGAGTTCTTATGACTATATTCCTTATCGGCAGATTTCTTAATTCCTAAAAAGCGGGTAAGTTGTTTAGGTAAGACGAGGTTAAATTTACTAATTTTTGGCGAGATTTCCATTAACTTTATTCCCAGAACCAGCATCACACCGCCTACTAAAATTGTCATATATCCCAGAGAGGAAAGTGAAAGTTGAAAGATCGATCCGGCAAATCCAATAACTCCTCCTAGTACAAAGAAGGAGATAATTCGTCCCAAATTGAAAAATAAATGTGGCTTAAATTTTTGTAAAGTTGTTGCGTTAGGATGTATCTCTGCAAACCTGGCAGATGCACCTAATACTAACCCCCCAACTAAGGCCATACAGGTTGAAAGTCCGGCCGTAATCCCGATGATAAACACAACCGGCAGACTGGAATAACTACCTCCTGAAGTATTTGCAAGTTCAAATATTCCAAAGGTTTTAGCAAACAAAAAGAGTGTGAACAAGATTCCTGCAGATATTAATAGATCTTTATATTTGTTTGAATCTTTCGTAAACCAAGGCTTGTGTTCATATCCGACAGTATAGCCAGCTTCTTCAACTGCTTTATCGACATCTTCATCTTTTAATTCACCTTGATAATATATTTCAGCAACACCTTTTTTATGGCTAACTTTTGAACTGGAAACAGATGGAATAGTATTTAATTCATCCTCAATAAGAAGCTCACAAGAATCGCAGTGCATCCCTTTGATGTGAATTAATTTCTTGTTCATGATGCAAGCATACAAAAACAAAGATTAAGATTTTATGAAGATAATGGGATGCTAATAATGAAAGTTGAGCCTTTGCCGACTTTGCTATCAACCTTAATTTCACCGTTATGAAGGTTAATCATTGATTTACTAATTGCCAGTCCAAGTCCTGCCCCAAAAACTTTATCTGTTTTTGAACCACGATAAAATCGGTCAAAAATCTTATCCTGTTCCTCTTTTTCTATACCATTACCAGTATCTTTAACCGAGATGATGGCTTTATTGTGAATCTTTTCCAGTTCTACATCGACACTACCTTGTTTAGGGGTGTATTTGACAGAGTTTTCAATTACGTTTAATAGTGCTCTAGCTAATTTCTCTTTATATCCTACCAGATAGATACCATTATCAATTTGGAATTTAGCTGTGATATCTTTTTGTGAGGCCATCTTTTGGGTGATCTCACAGAGTTCTTCCATTAGTTCACTTAAATTAAACTTTTCAGCTACTTTTTGATCGTTAGGTGTTTCAGACCAAGCAAGATCAAGAATGCTTTTTAATGTATTTGAGATTCGATCTGTTTCAGTAATTGCATCATTAATTAAATCTTTATACTCTTCCGTTGTTCTCTTTTTCTGCAACCCAACTTCAAGTGAAGTTCTCAAGTTAGCTATCGGAGTTTTTAGTTCATGGGCAACGTCACCAATAAATTGCTGCTCTCTTTGGAAAGCTTCATGTATTCTGTCGAGTAATCGGTTAAAGACGTTAGCCAACTCTCCAATTTCATCTTCACCTTTGATATCAGTTATTCTTTGATTTAAATTTTTATGGGTAATTTGTCTCATTTTGTTTGATAACTTGTGAAGAGACTGCGTGAATTTATAAATGATAATAAACCCTGCTATTGCTAGAATTGCAAAAATAACTTGGAAAGAGTGTGTACCGTGAATCCAGGCAATATGGTGGACAAGGGTATAAAAGACTAACGCCAGGATACCAAGGCTTAAAATATACCAGATAAATAATCTAACCCGTAAACTTTTAAACATTATTTTTTATCGCTTAGCTTACCATTGCCAGATGCCAAGCTAAGCTTATACCCCACACCATGTACCGTATGAATTAATTTCTTGGTATTACCGTTATCAATTTTCTTCCTGAGAGTTGCTATAAAGACATCAATTACATTCGAAAATGATTCAAAATTGTAGTCCCATGTGTGCTCAGCAATCTGAATTCTGGTTACAGCCTCATCTTTATGACGTGCCATAAATTCTAAAATTGCAAATTCTTTGGGGGTTAGTTCAATTTCTTTTCCGGCTTTTGTAACTAAGTGTTTTATTGGATCAACTTCAAGATCATCAATCTTAATTACCGACTCAACTTGTTGATGACTTCTTCTGAGTAACGCCTGAATCCTTGATTTAAGCTCTGCAAATTCAAACGGTTTTGTCAGATAGTCATCAGCTCCGGCATCAAGTCCTTCAATTTTATCTTCCAGCTGAGATTTTGCAGTAAGCATAAGAATTGGCGTATTTTTACCTTTTTGTCTGATTGATTTGCAAACGGAAACACCATCCATTTTTGGAAGCATGACATCAAGAACAATTACATCGTAATTCTCAGTTTCCGCCAAAAATAGACCATCCTCACCATCAAAAGATTGGTCAACTGCAAACCCCTGTTCAGTTAAACCTTGTTTTATATTGTCAGAAAGTTTTTGCTCATCTTCTACGAGTAGTATACGCATGAAGTTATTATAACAGCATAGTTATAAGTGAAATATGAAGTCAAACATTCTCATCTAAGTTAGAAAGACTTATAACAAGGGTGTTGCAATTCTAGCTGCTTCTATTATAGAATCCCCTTACAAAAACTATAAACATGTCATACTGCCTCATGGTAAAGATATAGTTCTACTGGAGGTGAAGTATGAAAAAAGCAATACTATTAAATTCACTTATTATTACCGCACTAATTGTTCCCTCGGTTACTTTCGCCCAATCAGCAGATGTTGCTAAAATTGAAAGTTTCATTAAAAACATTATCCAAATTTTAGTCACACTTTCTGGATTGGTTGCAGCTGGTTTCTTTGTTATGGGTGGATTAGGCTATATAACTTCAACCGGAAACCCGGAAAGTTTGGATCGTTCTAAAAAAACTTTAGTTTACTCAGGAATAGGTTTAGCCATTGTGTTTGGTGCATTTGTTTTGACAAATATAGTGTCTGACCTTGCAAAGACTGCCTTTGGAGGCTAATGCGATTTTTAAATGTCTTAATTTGGAGTATCTTTACTTTATTCTTCTTTGTTGAGCCATCTTACGCAGCAATAAATAATCCTGAAGTCGCAAACTTTACTAATACTACTTTAAATACCATTATTGCTTTCGCATCACTTGCTACGACATTTTTCTTAGTTAAAGGCGGCTATTTATATATGACTTCTTCCGGCAAGCCTGATTCCTTGGAAGAAGCTAAGAAAATAATCAAGAATGCAATTTTAGGACTTGCTCTTGTTCTAGGTGCTGCTGTTTATTCAAATCTGTTAAATAATGCATTTACGACTCCTTCTAATACATATACCGCTCAACAAATAACTCTTTCTGCAATTGAACCGGTAAAACCTGAAGGTGGTTTAACCCAGGTTATTTTAGATGCCGTAAATGGCTTTTTTCAAAATATTATTCAGTCTGCGACTAAACCATTAGTGGATGGAATACTAGGCTTTTTAGCTTCCACACCTTCGGTAACTACTAATTCTGTAATCTTTAATTTTTGGCTAATTATGCTGGGGATCGTAGACTCACTATTTGCTATAGCAGTCGCACTTTTTGGATTTCAATTAATGAGTGCCCGCAGTTTAGGTTTTGAAGAGGTTGAGCTTAACCAAATTCTACCTAGAATTGGACTGGCATTTTTAGGAGCTAATATGTCGATATTCTTAGCAGATTGGGTAATTGGGCTTTCTAATACATTAGTTAACGCAGTATTGAATGCAACTGGAGGATTAAGCCAGGCTTGGCTAGTAAATGTGGTTGATCTCTCAAAAATACTAGCTGGAAATGAAGAACAAGCATTTTTAATTACTTTAGTCTTCATGGTTTTGTTTATTATTTTATGTGTAATTTTACTGCTGTTTTATATAAGTAGATTAATTGTTATTGCTTTAGGTGTAGCTATTTCTCCATTTATTTTTTTACTTTGGGCAATACCTAAAACTGCTGATTTTGCAGAGATCTCAATTAAGGCATTCTTCGTTACTGTTTTTACAGTATTTGTTCATATCGTGATTATTCAACTAGCATCTGCTTTTCTCGCTCTTCCTGGACAATCAGGTACAAACTCCCTCTTATCTATTCTTATCTCGATTGGCTTACTGTTTACTCTTTTAAAAACTCCTTCATTCATGATGCAGCTCATCTTCTATAACACCGGAAAAACAATGGTTAGAAAAGTTGGAAGCCAAATAATGAACGTCTTAACAACTAATAATTCGAATAACAGTAGTACTGGTCAGGGAGCATCAGCCACAACTAGTCGAGGTGAGCAAATAATTAAATCAAGGAGGTTTATTAAAGCATGAGAACCACAATTATTCCGGCACAAATAACCACAGT
>CAYOMO010000018.1:0-16411 GCA_964405065.1 uncultured Gammaproteobacteria bacterium | reverse complement strand
AACAGTCATCGTTTTCAATACGGAGCTACATTTGGTTGGACTGTTGGGTCTCGTTTGGAGGTGGAATGCCTACTGGACCTGCCTTGTTTGCCTGCAAAGGGTGATGTAATCCAAATACTAAATACCTTTCTGGTTGTCGATCACAACATGTTTGTGGTTGACGGCCGTTTGACACAGGTTAAGACTTTTTGTGAACCAGTGGTGACCAGTGAACCTCACTTGATTGTCATGAACTGGGCGCAAAAGTACTTTAACGTCGCCTACACTGAACTGTAGGCGAATTAAGGCAGGGGATGAGTCTCTTGCCTTTTTTATTGGTTTTGGAGCAAATTCAAGGTTGAGCATGCCTGGTACCAGACTGTCCCAGATCAGGAGCAGAGCTTTGCTGATCTGGTAGGAGAGTAAGTTTTGCGTCCTATAGTAGTTGACTTTTAGGGTGGTTTGGGGTATACTTATTTAGCATGTCACTGGACGAAAAGAGGGAATGAAAACGAAAATGAAAATGCAGTGCATCGTAATGGTCTCTGACAAAGAAAATGGTGCCCAGTACCATAAACTGGTTAGCGTTGAAATTGTAGCACCCAAAGATCTGAAGGCTGGTGCCAGAGTTAACATTGACGGAGATCAATTGATTGTAAAGTCAATTGAGATCCAAGAGGGAAAGGTCGTGGCACGCATGGAAGAGTACCGCGTGTCTAACTGCATTTCTACCATCTCTCGCTGGAGAAAAAAATTTCCAGTCGTTTGGCTGCAATGACAATCAGCAGGAGCTTTGCTCCTGCTTTTTTTTGGTCATTATGAGTAAGCTGAAGACCTCATCTCCCAGATGACAAATCTTAGCCTTGAGTGATAAAATACCTCCTGTTACTTCACATTCCCCGATAGCTCAATGGCAGAGCAATTCGCTGTTAACGAAAAGGTTCTAGGTTCGAGTCCTAGTCGGGGAGCATAGAGTTTGTTATTATAACCTGCTGATTAGATTGCAATACCAGGAAAATCGGTGTTGGCACAGTTTCTAAAATCCCCTTATTTTTAATGATTATCTTCTCGTAAAAGAATCTTAAGTAATGGCGCTTCATAAAGTCCGGAGCATCTTTGTAAGTTCGGAATATATCTCTGGTAAAAGCTAGCACTTCTTCTATTAAATCCATGTCAATTCGAGCTTTATTGTCTACGTCTTGTACTTGATTATCGAGGCTAGAAATAAGCCCTTCTATCTCATTATGCTTACGTTTATACGTTTCTCGGTCAATTGTCCCATCTAATAATCTGTCTTCTAACTTCGTTCTCTTGGCTTCTAATCCTGTCTTCTGATTAACAATTCCTTGTTTTATTGAATTCGAATTCTTCCGATTCATCTCTACGCGTTCACGAGCTTTTTTAACCACCTCATCAATAAACTCTTGGGAGAATTGCATATTTTTGAATTCCTTTTCAACCAGATCTTCAAGGTCTTCTACTTCAACATACGGAGCTGGACAACCATTTCCCCCTCTTTTTTGGCAATGATAGTATTCAATCTTGCCTTTCTTGGCTTGAGAATTGATCTTATGAGGCTCTGCCGTATATCTTTGATCACACTCAGCACAGTACGCAAATCCTCGCAATAAATAGTTGTGGGATCGCTTTCTAGTAAGAAAATTGCGATGCTTAGCTAATACATACTGACAGGTATCAAACAGCTCTTTACTAATTATTGGTTCATGGTTTCCTATTTTAGACTCTCCATGCCAACGAATAAGTCCGTAGTAAAAAGGATTTCGTAGAATAGTGTGTACTGCTCCATGACTAAATGGTGTACCATTTTTTGAAATGATATTTTTCTCTGCTAACCAGTCTTGCAAAGCAATGATGGAGTAATTACCGGTTGCATAGAGTTCAAACATTTCTCTGATAACCGGTGCGACATATAAGTCAGGTTTACAGGTTTTTCTTTCTCTATCACCGCCAATACTAATATATCCAGTTGGAGGAGGAGTAGGCTGCCAGCCCTCACGATACTTTTGCGATAAAGCATCTTTGGTTCGTTGACCATTAACATCAGACTCCCATTCAGCAACAGAAGCGAATATGTTTCCAATTAAGCCTTCGGTTACATCTCCATTTTCAGAAACAGATAGTAGTTTAATTCCCATTTGCTTGAATTGCTTCCGTATTGTTGAGAAATCACCCACATTTCTAGCAAAGCGATCTATCTTGTAAATAACTACGGCATCTACAGTCTGTTCCTTTAGAATAGTTAACATCTCCTGAAAGGCTGCTCTATCAGTAGTTCGACCACTTTTCCCATCATCCGTAAAGATCCGCTTTACTTGATAGCCGTTCATCTCGGCATATTCCTTACAGCGTAACTTCTGGTTTTCTACAGAAAAGCCTTCATTAGCTTGTTCAGATGATGATACTCGTAAATATATATAACAATATTTCATAGCTTCATTAACTTATACTTAATTATACATTAAATCATAATACTTTTGTAAATGGTAAATCTCATAGTCACTATTAGTTACTATAGATACTATATAGTTACTAGTTACTATATAGTGACCTTTTGTTCTTATAAGTAAGTAACTATTCATATATTCTTGTTTGCTATTGCTTGGTCTATCTTTTCATAGTCTTCTTCTGTTATTTGATCTTTCGGTGCTGAAATGTATTTTTCTAGTATCTCAGTGCTATACACACCATTCGCAACTTGTTCTTTGAGTTCTTCCAAAAACTGGTCTGTTACCTTTTTTTCAAAACGTCGCCATTCTTCGGGATTAGGGACTGCGAAACATTTAGCCCAATTAAACTCTTTTAGAGCTGGGGGTTGAAACCAAAGAGACCCATCAGGTCTTCCAGTAATTCGACAGAACCTTACTTCAAATTCATCCTGCCAATTTAAGACTACCTTTGCTAGGAAACTGCCCCTCATCTTAAATTCAATTTTTATTGTTGCTAAATCAAGTATGTTGCTCATATTTATGTTTATTTGTATTTAAATAGTCATCCCTAAAAAGGGATATCAAGCAATTCGTCTTGTTTTTTCGATAGTCTCATAACCTCCTGAAAGATCGATTTCCAGTCCAGATTGTGTTTCTTTAACTCCTCAACTAGTAAATAAGTTAGTTCTTGGTGTAGCTTCATAAACATAATCGCCTCATCAGAGGTGGGAATGTCAGTTGTTCGATAATACAAATCTTGATTAGCCGTTGTTGTTACGTATTTGAGAAGTAGTTTTATCGCATACATAGGAAGGATAACTGAGTATCTTTCTTCTAAAAGACTGTAATCGTCACTTTTTACTTGTTTATCCTTTCTACTCATAGTGATTTACCTCCTTGGTAAATAAGTTGCTTTAAATCCCTTTGAGCAGAAAATAATCTATGAGGTTCTACTGAAGTTTTATAAGAGAGAAAACTATCCGTGAGCTTTTTTCGTTGTTCTGATTCTTCAAAAATGAAAAGGATTCTACGAGGATTTGCCTTATCTAAAGAAATTAACTTACATGATTCGCAAAGTAGATAACTAGCAAGCTGAAAGGAGTCTGTTGAAAATGTGGGAGTATTATTTTGCATATTTATTTTTATTCTTATTATGTTTTTTAACTTGTCTTTTGTGCTCGATATGAGCCAACACAAGATTTAGCCATTGTTCCGCGGCAGTGCTGATAGAGGCTTTAACATCCTTTTCTGTGTTTATATTTATTCTCATAAAAAAAGCTACGGTTATTAGCCATAGCTTACTAAGTAGGAGATTTAGTTTTGTGACGTTAATTTTCGACTTTGGGATTTCGCATGTGACGTTTTAGTAGTCGTTCCTTTTGTTTTCTCACGAGTACAGCTTTCTCACCTGTATCGTCGCCAAAAATTGTGGTAGCTAAATCTGATGAAGTTGTCTTATGCGTAATATTAGTGCGAGTGCTGGAATCGAAATAAGAACTTTTTTTGCCCATATTCAATGATTTGATAGCTGTACTTGCCGTCCTTGATCTACGTCTTGGGTTCTTACTGTTCAATAAGGAGCTTCTAACCTTTAGGTAGTGGTTTTTTAGAAGAGCCTTCTCGTCTTCTTTTGCCCATTTAATAAGTTGTCTAAAACCAGCTAATAAAAACTTTTTCTCACGTGTAGTTAATCCTAGTCTGTTCGCCTCATGAGGATTTCTTATGATTTCTGCGAATTCTTCGATATTGTAGTGAGGGTAGTTTTTTGGCTTACCATAAAGCACGTTATATTCAACCCAATCTCTAAAACTTATTGGCAACATGTATTTATCAAGGACCTGTTTAATTTGATTTTCCCAACGATCAATAATGTCATTACCTTGCTCTGTAAGCCAGTTTGAATCTTCAATTTCGTAATCTATTTGTTGTATAAGAATATGATCTTTGTCTGGATTCAACTTAGGTACTCTGAATTCTTTTTTGATTTTGGCTATATCATTTGTGAAATCTTTACTTTTTTGAAGGAATAAAACTTTTTCTTCATTAAACACTTTTCTAACTCCAAAATATTTCCCCTCCAGATTTATTCGGAGTAGGGCTTCGAGCACACTCTTAATGTTCCAGTCTACCGGCTGACTTTTTATACTCATATTTATTCTTATATTTGAACGGAAGTTCTAGCTAATTATAGCTTATGTCTGTATAATTAGGTATAAGTTAGAGACTCTAAATATGGATAAACAAATTAAACTCCTTCGAATACGCGAGGCAGCAGAAATCTTGGGAGTAAATCCTGAGACGCTGAGGCGTTGGGATCGAGAGGGCAAGCTCAAGGCCATCATCATAAGTAAGCGTGGTGATAGACGTTATAAGAAAGAAGATATTGAGGGGTTTTTAAATAAACTAACAAAATAGTAGGCACGAGGAGTGCTTTATAAAAATAAGAATAAAAATATGGACATTACAGAAGCAAAGACACGACAAGATATTATTGATCAACGTTTATTAAAAGCAGGTTGGGATGTTAGTAATCCTTCACAAGTCACTTCTGAACTCGATATTTGGGTGGGTTTGCCCGAAGGTGTAACTGAACCAGAACACGAACATCAAGGATTTCAGTATGCTGATTATGTATTACTTGGTGAAGACGGATATCCACTTGCTGTTGTTGAAGCAAAGAAAACTTCCAGGGATGCACGCGTAGGACAAGAACAAGCCAGACAATACGCAGTAAATATCCAAAAGAATTCAGGAAAAGATATGCCATTTGTTTTTTATACAAATGGAAATGATATTTACTTCTGGGATACAGAAAAGTTCCCCCCACGAAAAGTTTATGGTTTCCCTACTAAAAAAGATCTCGAAAGACTTTTGTTTTTGAGAAAAAATGAGAAACCAATGTCTCAAGAACTTATTGATAGGGATATTTCCAGTCGCCCATATCAGATCGAAGCAATCCGTTCAGTATTTGAAAATCTGGATAAAGGGAAAAGAAAAGCACTACTCGTTATGGCAACCGGAACAGGAAAAACTAGAACTTGCGTATCAATGGTTGATGTCTTAATGAGAACTAATAGAGTGCAGAGAGTATTATTTCTTGTTGATCGAATCGCTCTTCGTAATCAAGCGCTTGATGCTTTTAAGGAATATCTCCCCAACGCTCCTGTATGGCCAAAGATCGGTGAAACCGAAATCGCAACTGATAGACGTGTATATGCGGCTACTTATCCCACAATGCTTAATATTATCGAAGACAAGGATTGCCCATTAAGTCCTCATTTCTTTGACATGATTGTGGCAGATGAAAGCCATAGATCAATTTACAACGTTTATAAAAATGTCTTTGATTATTTTGATGCTATTCAACTAGGGTTAACCGCTACGCCAAAAGATGCAGTGGAACATAATACTTTTAGTTTATTTAACTGTGACGATGGAATCCCAACTTTTGCATATTCTTATGAAGAAGCCCTAAATAACAAGCCTCCATATCTTTGTGATTATGAAGTGTTAAAAATCCGTACTAAGTTCCAGAAAGAAGGAATTCGAAAGAATAATATTTCACTTCCTGAACAACAGAAGCTACTGGCAGATGGTAAAGAACCGGAAGAGATCAATTACGAAGGAACTGATCTTGAAAAGAAGGTTACTAATAGAGGAACAAATGCTTTGATTGTGCAGGAGTTCATGGAGTCATCAATCAAAGATGAAAGTGGAACTTTGCCAGGAAAGACAATCATCTTCGCCATGACAATGAAGCATGCAAGACGATTACAGGAAGTATTTGACGATTTATACCCAGAGCATAAAGGAAATCTTGCGAAAGTTATCGTATCAGATGATGCTCGTGTTTATGGCAAAGGTGGTTTGCTGGATCAGTTTACTAATAATGACTTTCCAAGAATTGCAATTAGCGTGGACATGCTTGATACAGGAATCGATGTCAGAGAGCTTGTTAATCTCGTTTTTGCGAAACCCGTATTTTCATATACAAAGTTCTGGCAAATGATTGGTCGTGGCACCAGACTTCTTGAACCAAAGAAGCTCAAGCCTTGGTGTAAAGAAAAAGATAAGTTTTTAATTATGGATTGTTGGGAAAACTTTGAATATTTTCAGATGAATCCAACTGGAAAAATCGATCGACCATCAAAACCAATTCCTGTTAGATTATTTGAAACCAAACTTGAAAAGCTTACCGTTGCTCAATCTCAAAATAATGATCTGCTAGTACAAGAAACAGTTCAAAAGCTCAAAGAGGATATCTCAAAACTCCCCCAAAATAATGTAGTCATACTCGATGCTAAAAGCACTTTGGACACTCTCAATGAACAGTTTTGGAGCAGGCTAAATGAGGACAAGCAATTATTCCTACAAAAAAACATTGCTCCACTCATGAGAACCCGAACCGGCGAAGACTTTAAAGCCATGAGTTTTGAACTAAAGGTCATTCAGTATTCAATTGCAAAACTTGATCAAAATGAAGGATCTGAAAAGAAGATAACAACTTTAGAAGAAGTCATTATAGAAATGGTTTCTGATCTTCCACTAACAGTTAACATTGTTGCAAGAGAAAAAGATTTAATAGAGGCAGTACTTCATGGTGGATATTTAGCAAAGGCTGATGAAAAGGATTTAGATGTCTTAATAGAAAAGATTGCTCCCCTGATGAAATATCGAGAAGAAGGCATTAAACCAACCCAGGATTCATTTGATCTACGAGATATTACTTCTGAAAAAGAGTACATTAAGTTCGGTGCAGCAAATGAACGGATTACAATTAAAAAATATCGAGAAAAAGTAGAAGCACTCGTTAAGAAATTAGAAGATGAAAATGAAACACTTCAGAAGATTAAAAATGGTGAAAGCATAAGTACGGAGGAGATTGAGGAATTAGCTGAAACACTTGCAGAATATGAGCCATATCCTACTGAGGAAAATCTACAGAAAGCTTATGATGCAAGACAAGTTCATTTCCTTGATCTCGTTAAATACATCATGGGTATTGGAGGACTTGTCACTTTCCCTGAAAAGGTGTCTGAGGCATTCTCTGAGTTTATCGCAGATCACAATACCATGAGTGCAAAGCAAATCCAGTTTTTGCACACGCTACAAACTTTCATTATTGAGAACGGGCAGCTTACTAAACAGGATCTAGTTAGAGAGCCATTTACTAAGTTGCATGAGAATGGCTTTTTAGGATTATTTGACAAGCGTATGCAACAGGAGATTTTGCAATTTACTGATCACATTTTTCAATATGCTTAATACAACAATAAAATCATCAATTGATCGCCTTTGGGATAAGTTTTGGAGTGGCGGAATATCAAACCCACTCACCGCAATAGAACAAATCTCCTATCTTCTCTTCATGAAACGACTTGATCAGATGGACCTTAAGAAGAAACAGGACGCTGAGTTTACTGGAGAAGCTTATAAATGTATCTTTGCCGGAGAGAATGAAAACTTAAGATGGAGTCACTTTCGTCATATGGAAGGTGGAGAGATGCTTACTCATATCCAAACAAAAGTATTTCCATTTCTTAAAACTCTAAATTCAGAAAATAGTTCTTATTCAAAGCACATGGGGAATGCAGTCTTCATTATTTCCAAACCTTCTCTTGTAGTCGAAGCAGTGAATATTATTGACGAAATATTTGAAGAGATTTCAAATCAAGCATCAAATGGACAGGGTTTTCAAGATACTCAGGGAGATGTATATGAGTACTTACTTTCAGAAATAACTAGTGCAGGCAAGTTAGGCCAATTTAGAACTCCAAGGCATATTATTCAGCTTATCTGTGAACTAGTTGATCCTAAACTAGGCGACACGATATGCGATCCGGCATGCGGAACGGGCGGCTTCTTGCTTGGTGCCTATCAGCACATCCTTACTCAATTTACGAGTAAAGAACACCAGAAGACAGATGAAAATGGGCTTACACGAGGGTTGGTTGGTGACAAGCTGACCGATGAGCGCCAATGGACTCAACTTAAAACGAAAACATTCTACGGGTACGACATGGACGACAGTATGGTTCGAATAGGTCTTATGAACTTGATGATGCATGGTATATCCATTCCTAATATTGAACAAAAAGATACTTTGTCAAAGAAATACGATGAGAACAACTACTTTGATGTAATAATGGCGAATCCTCCATTTAAAGGAAGTATTGATAAAGGCGATATCAACGAATCCCTATCACTTCCTACAACTAAAACTGAACTGCTATTCATAAACAGAATCATCAAGTCGCTCAAAATTGGCGGTCGTGCAGGCGTAATTGTTCCTGATGGTGTTCTATTTGGTTCAAGTAATGCTCATAAAATGGCAAGACAAATGCTGTTAAACGAGTGCGAACTTCAAGCTGTTATTTCTATGCCAAGTGGAGTGTTTAAACCATATGCAGGAGTTAGTACTGCAATTCTTATATTTGTAAAAGGTGGAGAGACTGAGAGGGTTTGGTTTTATGACATGAAATCAGATGGCTTTACCCTTGATGATAAAAGAACGAAAACTAGTACGAATGATATCCCCGACATAGTAAATAAGTGGAAGCATAGAAAAGAAATTTCAAATGATACTCTAACTTTAAACAGTTTTTGGGTTGATAAAAAAGAGATAGAACTTAACAAGTTTGATCTAAGTCTGAATAGATATAAGAAGAACGAATATGAGCAAATTGAGTATGAAGACCCTCAATTAATATTGAAGAATATAGAACGATTAGAGGCAGAAATTGTTAAAGATATTGAAAAGCTGAAAGCTATGTAATATGAACAATTATGTAACCATCAGTGACCTAATTTCAGAAAAAATATCTGGTGAATGGGGCACTGAGGCAATCTCAAATAATTCTGTTGGAATAATCCGAACTACAAATTTTACAAATGAAGGAAAATTAAACCTAGCTAAAGTTGCGCAACGCGAAGTATCTGACTCAAAAGTAAAATCTAAAAGGCTGATTAAAGGAGACGTAATAATAGAAAAGTCTGGAGGAAGTCCCACTCAACCAGTAGGACGAGTTGTATTTTTTGATCTACCTAATGATGGTAAGGTTTATTTATGTAATAACTTCACATCAATACTGCGTCCTTCGCCAAAGGTCAGCCCAAAGTATTTTTTTTATGCTCTTTATTTTTTACATTTAAGCAAAAGAACTCTTAATTATCAGAATAAAACGACTGGAATAATTAACCTGCAGCTCGAAAGATACATCACTACTGAAAAAATCAAACTACCTTCGCTTCCAGATCAAGAAAAGATTATCCAATTACTTGATCTTTCCGACTCTCTTCTGCAAAAACGCAAAGAAGAAATTAGGCTATTAGATGATTATTTAAAATCGGTTTATCTAGAAATGTTTAGTAAGACTTCAAGTGATTATGACTTATGGGAAATTGTTAAGATGGAAGACTTAGCTGAACAGAAAAAGGGTAGTATGAGAACAGGCCCGTTTGGAAGTGATTTAAAGCATTCTGAGTTTGTTGATTCAGGTATAGCAGTTATTGGAATCGATAATGCAGTAAAAAATAAATTTGCTTGGGATGAAAGGCGTTTCATATCGAAAGAAAAATATGAAAAATTGAAACGTTATACCCTCTATCCTAAAGATGTAGTAATAACGATCATGGGAACGACAGGAAGATCTGCAGTTATTCCAGACAGTATACCCTTATCCATAAACACTAAGCATTTAGCTGCAATTACTTTGGATAAGAATAGAGCAAATCCTTATTTTATTGCTTACTCTATACACTCTAATCCTGAAATTTCCAAGCAAATTAAAGATAAGAATAGAGGTGCCATTATGGCTGGTTTAAATCTTGGAATAATTAAAGAACTTACTTTCAAAAATCCACCAATTGAATTGCAAAATAAATTTGCTGATATTTTATTGGAGACTGAAAAACTCAAAGAGAAGATGGAACAACAGTCAAAAGAATTGAATATAAACTTTCAGTCATTAATGCAAAAATCATTTAATGAACAGTTATGACCAAAGCCAAACATGATAAAAAAATTAGTCTTAATCTTAAAAAGAAGTTAGAGAATCTAAAGAAAAAGATCAATTTAAAAAACAAAATAGACCGGTTAAGAAAAGTCCATAGAAAGATATTAGATACTGCAATTTTAGTTAAAAAGTATGCAGTCTTTTATTCATTCCTTATTCGATTACGGATTCTAAACTTCTTTCGATATAATGTTTCTCACTTTTTAAGAATACGGCGTTTTCTTCTGTGTAGCATTGGATACTTCCTGCTTTTATCCATTTCAGCATATTTCTTTGACCGAAATATAACACCTACTTTGCTAAATGGAGATGCAGTCACATTCTTTACTGCTGCTGGTGCAATGGCTGGAGGAATCTTGGCAATTATTTTCTCATTGAATATTCTGATGATGGATAAAGCTGAGAAGATCCCAACGGGATTTTATGATATCGCTGCAAAGGACTGGATCCACAATGTCATTTATATACTTATTAGTAGCTGCTCTTTGTTGTTATTCGCCTTTGCTGTAGTTTATGGCACTTTACATATAGGGTTATCGAAATACGCTTTAGAGATAGCCCTGCTTTTAATTGGGGTAGTTTTTTATCTGGTCTTTATTCTCTATCAAAGAGTGCTCAATAAACTAAATCCAAATTATGTCTTAAATGAGATACAAAAATTGGCTCTAAATGAACTAAATAAGATAAAGAAAAGAGCGGAAGAAATTGCCAAAGTATTAAGTAAAGATCCTGCGATTGATCAGGCTGTTACTAATCAAGCTATCCTTGCAAGATCATATCAATATTTAAATCCTGATCTTTATAAACTAAACCTCAGTTTAAATTATCTTTATGATTATCATGATCGATTAGTATCTAATCGGGAAAGAAGCTCGGCGGAGAACGTCCTACAGATAATAGAGACAATTCTAGTGAAGTATTTCGAGACAAGAAGAGAATCTTCCGTTGTATTGCCAACCGGTTATTTACTAGCAACCACAAGTGACTCTAAAGACTTTCTTACTCCCGTATTGGAAAGACTTCTTGCAGTGGGAGAAGAATACATGCGCAATAACAATGCTACAGGAATAACAAAAGTTGTGCGTGTTTTTAGAAATCTTTGTGTGGTTGCTTCCGATATCCGGTATGTGACTGGAAGAGAGGTAGAAAATCCAATATTAGGACAGTGTCGAGGGTATTTTGATCAATTAATGGATAGTGCAGTAAAACTAAAATCTCTGGAAGGCTTGTTCCAAGGGGCAGTGGTTTATAAGGATTTGGGAATCTTAGCTGTCCAAAAGAACCTGTTTTATGAAATGACACCTGTTTTTGACACGTTAGAAGAGATTGCAATAGCTGGACTTATTAATAAACAAGAAGCAGTGTTGAGCGAAAGCATCAATTCGTTTAATGGAATTCTCTCGATACTCGTTTTGTCTTCAGAATCTAATATGGAAATAAAACTCAAATCACTCCTAGAGAAAGTAGAAAATATTATTTTCTTGGCTTATATTTCTGTAGCAAGAGGAGGATTAGGAGGAAACTACTTAACTCAAACTTCCTTGGCATTACCATTCCAAACTCTTAGGGCTTGCATTTATCGACTAGCGCAGAAGGTCGAAGGAATGAATACACCGGAAGAAATGAGAGGAACCAAGAGTGTTTTCTTTGACGTTGTTGAAGAAACTAGGAGAACTCTCAGATCTCTTTCAGAAAAGATGAAAAATGCTGATCATTTACTCATTAATACATTTGCTGAAGAAATAGCGAATATAGGAGAATTACTTTTGGATTTATCTGTTAATCCTAAATGGAATCCCGAAAAAAGAGAATTGGAAGGTCAAGCCGGTTGGTATATTCACCAGCCTGAATGGTTTACCTCTGACGTGCCGAAAATAAAAAGTAATTTGTCCTTTGATTCTCTAGTCGAAGCGGTGGCTAAGATTGGATTAAAAGCTGTACAAGTCGGAAATATTGAAATTGCTAATGACTCAGGAAAGATTATCAAACGGTTTGCTACTGAAATGCTTGAAAAAGAAGAAGGCACGCGGTTTGGATTTACCGAACCTCGAATAATGGAGAGAGCTTGTTTTGTGGGCATCCTTGCTCAGAAACTTGGGAAAGCGGAAGTAGTAACAGCAATAAAACCCTTAATTGCTGAGTTTGAAGCCGCATATATAGCTAAATGGTTTCTTGATGATCGTGAACCTACCTCACCAAAGAAAAATCAATTAATGATTGAGCTTTTTCAACTTGCTGATGAATCAGTTCAATATGGGCGCGCTTCACGTATTTTAGATGATTCAAGAGAACAATTATTAGCTCTTGTAACAAGGGCAGATATCGAAGAATTCATTTTCACTATTTGGGGTGTGAGAGTAGAACGCTAATATGGATAAGAAAAATACAGAACTTGAACTTAAAGTTCCAAATATCGATTTAAAGCGAATTCATCCTATGATGATAGTAATGGGTGAATTGAAACCAACAAAAGCAAAGGTCAGTTTATATTTCCACGATGTCTTCCACTGGTTAAAATCGGTTCACAAGAGTTTAGTTTCCCATCGAGAATTACAACATAAACGACGAGATGTGGAGTTTGTTAAGTCCGTAAATGCAGATGAATTCAAGAAAATTGAATACTTAGAAAACCTTACATTTTTTCTTGAAAATGCAGTTGTTCGTATGTCTGCAATTCGAGACAAAATTGCTTTAACTTCCTATGTCTACTATCGTCACCCGCAACATTTAGGAGGAAAGGACTTTGCAGTAAAGGGTTGCTTAAAATGTGGAAATAAAACCTATTCTGAAACAATAACTGAAAAGAATTGTAATTTTGGATTACTGTTGAGATATCTCTCTCAAGAGAAAGTTAATGACGATTTATCTAGGCTCCTCAGAAAGATAAATAAAGATGCTGATTTAACTCGTATTGTTACTCAAAGAAATACAATTTCTCATAGAATAAGCGAATATCACTGGATTGGTTTAGGTTTAGTTCCGCAAACACTCGAGATAGAGTATAAAGATGGGCAAGAAAAAGCTATATGGGCAATTGGTAGCCGGAAACATGAGTTATTAGAAGAAATCCCAAAAATCGAGGAAACTTATAATAGGCTTGTATCTTATGCGGAGGAGCTTGTCCCGATATACTTCCCTTTCAAAAGTCCTGCCACTGCTACCGATAAATAAGCTGTTTCATTGTTTTAATATCTTCCTCAATAAACGATCTTCGTATTCTGGTTGATAGATATGCCAGGTCATTGCAAACACGACAAGCGAAAATATTAGCCAATGGCTTCTTAAATAGTTTTCCTACCCGTTTTTGACAGTTTGGACAAACAAACCAGATTCTTATACCTCCATAGTTACACCCAGTAACAGTAATTTTGACTAATTGTCCGTTAATTTCAATCGATGATGGATTAAATGCAGCCAAGCCTAAACTAGCAACAGAAACTGGCTGGCAATGTTCGATCAATGTTTTTGACATAAAAAGTTTCCTAAATCATTAAGCGTTCTTGTTAAATTGCTGGTTTTTAGCTACATACGCTTCTTTAGCATTCACTCTCACGTTGAGAGGAGGATTCTTTGATGACTTCAAGTATTCCAGGGCTGTAATGAATTGCTGATTAGCAAAATTGGCTTGTTTGCCGATCTCTTTTATAAGATTAACTACTAATTGGCTGTCCCAATTCCTGATACCGCCCGTGGCGTCCTGTATCAAGTTTAAATGAGCCTGGGATAGCCGAAGTGACCTAAAGTAAGCATTGAGTACTTGGTCAACCACAAGAGCTTCTGAGGCTGAAATGGGAGCAAATTCAGCCATAAGTCGTTGTCTTACATCTGTTACTGCCGATTGATCTAGAGGATGGACGCTTGAACTGAGTTGATCACCACTTGAAACGTTTGTAATTCGTTTATATTTGAAGATTGCTTCCATTAGCCGTTTTGTAAGTTCTTCATCCTGAGGTGATTTTGCCGCCTCACGATCTAATTGCTGGATTTCTTCGATTATTCTTTCCTCATGTTGCCTTACTGAGTTGATTTCTTGATCAAGGATAGCCTTCTTCTCCTCGAACGTGCTTGCGTTAGAAAGTGCTTCGAATGGGTTGATTTCTTGCTGTTTTGTACTTATTTTATTATTCATAGTGCAGGGTTAAGCATTATGGGCTCATTAATTAACCTTTTGATCTCAAACCATCTCTGACGGAGTTCTCCTATATAACTTGGGTTCTGGAATGTAGTAAAAATAGCCTCAAATTGAGGAGTTATATCAATCTCATGACTGGGGAGCAGAGCTAGATTTTGAGACCAAGACGCTTCTAATTGGAGCGTACGGTCAATCCTTTTTGTAGGTTCTAACGCTTCGTAATTTAGGTAAGCTTCTTTTTTAGCTTTTTCTATAAAATTAAGTGGTTTTTCTAAGTCTATACGCAGGGTTTTGTTGAAAATAGTTAGGTTCTGACCAAGTGCCACAACAATCTCTTTTTTAGTCTGCAAGTCTCCATTGGCAAACCAGAAACGGGCATGGCAGGCAAAATCAAAAGCCTTTTCTGCCATATCTACCCAGTTCTCAATACGTATACCCAAAGCCTTAATTCTTTCTTCGGTATCTCTCCTATCTTTCATTAGTGCATCTTTTTGCGCCTTAAACTCTTCGTCGGAAATTAACCCGCCATCAGTATTAGTAGGAGATATTTTTAACTTTATGAGGTTATCTAACTTTTGCACCCCGTCGTTATATGTTTTTTGCAAGTTGGCTATAATGTTGTTCCTGTCGTACTTTTCTTGCTCGTTTAACTCGTTTAGATATTTAATTGCCCAGTCCTTAAAACCCTCTGAAATTGTAATTTCTCCGAGTAGCTCATCTATTTGTTTTTCTAATTTGTCTACGGCAATGCTTTTTTGTGAGCATTGGGGATTTCTCCGTTTTGTGCAATGGTAGTACTGGTAGTGTAGAAGTGTAGGAGAGGTCATTTCAGAGATAGAAGCATCACACTTGGGACATTTATTAGGATGCGCTTGGGTGTCAAACTTATATTTACACCCTGTACAAATTACCTGCCACTTTTCTTCGGCTGTTATCATAGCGTTGCATTCCCCACACCTCATGGCGCCCGTAAAAGGAAAGCTGTGGGTCTTGGGTCTGGGTTTTCCGTCTCTACCCAAGAGTATCTGTACACGGTCAAACTCCTCCTTAGTTATCATTGGTTCGTGTTTACCTTTGATAAACGTTTCGTTACCTTGACTATCTACGTGTCTATACTCGCCGTAATAGAAAGGGTCTGTAAAAATCTCATAAATCCTACTACGCCACATTTTCTTACCACCAAGAGATTTTCTTTGCATGGTTGTAAAACCCCATTCCTCGTTTAGTTTGTGGAGTATTTGAGGTGGTGTGTATGCTCCAGAAACCATCAGCTCCCAAGCGTTTTTCATCATGGGAAAGCGCTCAGGGTCTTTTAAGATGGTTTTATTACCTCTTTCCGCAAACCTGTCCCACATATAACCAACTTTTGTCCAAGAGGAGGGATACCACCCGCTTTCTGCCTTAGTTCGCAAGCCTCTTTTGACGTTTACGCCCTTATCGTCGCTTTCTTTTTTGGACATCATAAAACACATCGCTAACCAGCTTTTGTCGTCGGGAGTATTAGTGTACTTCTTACCAATTTTTCTAATTTCTTTAACTAACCCTAAATCCATCATGTATATAACCCTGCCTCCATCCAAAGAGTTACGAGCGATACGGCTTTCGTCCCACACTAGAAATCCATCCGCCTCATTTTTATCTATTCTGTCCAGCATTTCATTAAACTTGGCTCTACCGATTTTGTGGGCAGATTGCGCCTCAAGAAATACATCAACAATTTGCAAACCCTCTCTTTCAGCATAGTCCGTAAGCTCTTTTTGTTGGGCAGGTAACGAGAGTATTTGACGGTCTTCCTGCTCGGATGATTTTCTACAATAAATAAAGTACTTCATATTTCT
>CAYOMO010000017.1:0-16503 GCA_964405065.1 uncultured Gammaproteobacteria bacterium | reverse complement strand
GATGTTCAAAAGTTTGCAAAGATAAAAGTGGTAGGTTTAGGTGGTGGCGGTACAAATGCTCTAAATTCAATGATTTCACTTCAGCAGATTCAAGGTGTAGAATTTGTAGCCGTTAATACCGATGCTCAGGCTTTGCTCAGTAACCAGGCTCCAACCAAAGTTCAGATAGGTGAAGCGCTAACTCGTGGACTTGGTTCAGGTGGTAATCCAGAGATTGGTCGCCAAGCGGCGGAAGAATCAACTCAGAAGCTGCAGGATGTTTTAGAAGGAGCTGATATGGTCTTTTTGACTGCCGGTATGGGTGGTGGTACTGGTACTGGTTCTATTCCGGTCGCTGCTGCTATATCTAAACAAGTCGGTGCGCTAACAGTGGCTGTTGTCACAAAACCATTTACTTTTGAAGGGTCTCGCCGGATGGTGGCTGCTGAAGAAGGGATTGAACTGCTGAAAGATAAAGTGGATGCATTGATTGTGATTCCCAATCAAAGACTTTTGGAAGTAGTGGATAAAGCGATGGGGCTTCAGGAAGCTTTTAGATTGGCTGATTCTGTTTTAGGACAAGGTGTTCAGGGTATTTCTGATTTGATTGTGATGCCTGGTCTGATCAATGTTGACTTTGCCGATGTGAGAACAATCATGACAAATGCTGGTTCTGCTTTGATGGGTATCGGACAGGCTAGTGGTGAACATCGGGCTGCCACAGCAGCTCAGATGGCGATTGCTTCTCCTTTGCTGGAGGTATCCATCGAAGGGGCAAAAGGTGTCCTATTTAATATTGTTGGCGGTCCAGATTTGTCGATGAATGAGGTTAATGAAGCTGCTCAGATTATCGCTCAAGCAGCTGAGCCTGATGCTAATATCATTTTTGGGGCTACCATTAAGGATGATATGGTTGATGGAGTTAAAATTTCTGTTATTGCCACTGGTTTTGATGAGAGCCGTCTAAAGTTGCGAGAATATGCTGGTGTGGGAGCGATGAGATCTCCATTCCAGCAGCCTGGTTTATCAACTACACCACCGCCGCCTCAGTCTCAGCCAATGTACACTTCTGGTGGCAATGGTTATCCAAATATTCAAAGGAATCAGCCTGAAGCTCCTAAACCACAGCCACAACAGCAACAATACACACCGCCACCACCTCGCCAAAGGGAACCCGAGCCAGAACCAGAACAAATTTCCAAATTTGATGCTGACGAGCCAGAAGATGATCTGGAAATTCCAGCTTTTTTAAGGCAGAATAGATAATATGGCAGATAAAACAATTACCTTGGATCAAATTAGTACAGTGCTCGATAAGGCTTTAAAACCAGTAACGGTTCGTCTTGAGCGAATTGAGGATAAAGTAGATAATTTGGAGACAAGATTTGATGGACTGGAGACAAGATTTGATGGACTGGAGACAAGATTTGATGGACTGGAGACAAGATTTGATCAGTTGGAAGAAAAAGTAGCTTCAATGGATGAAAAATTGACTGAAGTTAAAATAGACTTAGATATCATTAAAGAAGATTACATTGTGCAAATTGAAGATATTCGTTCACATGTCGGTATGTCTCCTTTACTAAAACATAAAGTTGCCTAATTTTCATTGACAAGTTATTTATCCTATATTATTATTGCTGTATGTTGAAGTTTGTTGCACAGTTTAATAGTTTTCTCATTATTACCTCTTAACATAAGGGAGGTGATTTGTGTGGCAAACATAACCTCCCAGATGGGAGGTTTTTTTATGTCAATAATATATACGTAGTATATACCACGTATATATCAAGGTTAGATTCTGGACTATTTATTTTTAGATTAATTCTAATAAATTAATGTAGCCAGAATGACATTGAACAGATAACTCAGGTTAAGCCATTTTGGATAACCTGTTTTTGTATCTTGATTATTACTTCTAGATTGAAAGGAGAGCGTTAAAAACGTACAATACCAACTATGTTAAAGCCAGTTTCATCACAGGTAGATTTCCCTGGGCTTGAAGAAGATGTTCTGAAGTTTTGGGAAGGGGATGCTATTTTTCATAAAACTATCGAAAACCGTAAAGGGGCTGATCGGTTTGTTTTTTATGAAGGACCGCCAACAGCCAATGGTAAACCAGGAATTCATCATGTGATTGTTCGGACTTATAAAGATCTGATACTTCGTTATAAGACGATGAAAGGTTATTTGGTTGAAAGGCGGGCTGGGTGGGATACGCATGGTTTACCTGTGGAGATTCAGGTGGAAAAGGAACTTGGATTAAAAGGTAAGCAAGATATTTTAGCTTTGAAAGATAGTGAGTTTGATTCAATCAAATACTTCAATCAAAAATGCAAAGAATCAGTCTTTCGATATGTTGATGAATGGGTTTCTCTGACCAAAAGAATTGGTTTTTGGCTCGATTTTGATAAAGCCTATGTGACCTATGACAACAATTATATTGAGAGTGTCTGGTGGTTTATCAAAGAGGTCGATAAAAGAGGGCTTTTGTATAAAGATTACAAAGTAGTTCCGTATTGTCCTCGTTGTGGGACATCTTTGTCTTCACATGAGTTGGCTCAGGGATATAAAGATGATGTTGAAGATCCTTCGGTATATCTTAAATTTGAATTGGTAGATGAGCCAGGTACTTTTCTGTTAGTTTGGACGACTACTCCTTGGACCTTACCGGGTAATGTAGCATTGGCAGTAAATCCTGAAGCAACTTATGTGAAGCGGGAAGTGGATGGAGTAAAAGTAATTCATGCTGAACAAATTCCAGCTAAAAATATAGGCATTTCCGAAGATAGTGAGATCTTGGAATCATTCAAAGGTGAGAACTTGGTGGGTAAAAAATATCAGCCATTGTTTGAAACCTTTAAAGGAGAAGAAAAAGCTTATACAGTGTATTCAGCCGATTTTGTTTCTTTAGAAGATGGTACAGGGATTGTTCATACCGCTGTGATGTATGGTGTGGAAGATTTTAATTTAGGCAAAAAACTGGGATTACCGATGAAACATACGGTCACATTAAAGGGGGAGTTAGCTGATTTTACCGGTCCTTTTGCCGGTATGTTTGTCAAAAAAGCTGATAAATATATTATTAAAGATTTAGAAGACCGAGGGCTAATGTTTAAAGCCACCAATACCCGACATACCTATCCTTTTTGTTGGCGTTGTTCGACACCGATTCTTTATTATGCTTTAGATTCTTGGTTTATTAAAACTACAGCAGTAAGAGATGAATTAATTAAAAATAATCAAAAAATAAATTGGGTTCCGAAAACTATACAAAAAGGTAGAATGGGAAATTGGTTGGAAACCTTGATCGACTGGAATATCTCACGCAACAGATTTTGGGGTACTCCATTGCCGGTTTGGGAGTGTAAAAATGGTCATTATCAGGTGATCGGCGGTAAAGCTGATGTCGAGAAATTAGGTGGCAAGCTGCCAAATGATTTGCATCGGCCATTTATAGATGATGTGAGATTTGATTGTCCAGATTGTCAGACCGAAATGGTTAGAACTTCCGATGTAATGGATGTTTGGATGGATTCGGGAGCGATGCCTTTTGCTCAGTGGCACTATCCTTTTGAAAATCAAGAGATTTTTAAAGAGTGGTATCCAGCTGATTATATTGTGGAAGCAATTGATCAAACCCGAGGTTGGTTTTTCACTTTAATGGCAGAGGCTATTTTACTGGGAAATGATGCTCCAGCACCTTTTAAAAATGTATTGACTACTGGTCATATATTAGATGAGAACAATCTCAAAATGAGTAAATCAAAGGGCAATATTGTCGATCCTTTTGAAATCATTCCGGAAATTGGGGCTGACGCTATTCGTTGGTATATGTGTACAGCTGCTTCGGCTGGGGAAAGTTTCCCTTTTTCAGCCAATTTGGTTAAAGAAAAACAGCGCAAGTTTTCATTGATTTTATGGAATAGTTACAAATTTTTTATTGATTATGCCAATGTGACTGGTTGGACGTGTGATCTCCAAAGAGGAGAGTTGTCAGTACTGGATAAATGGATTTTGGCCAGGTTTACTGAGTTGATCCAGTTTGTCAATAAATCACTGGATGAATATGACTTGATTAGATCTTCAAGAGCAATCGAGGAGTTTGTGGTTAATGATTTTTCGACCTGGTATATCAGGCGAAGCCGAGATCGTGTATCACTTTTGGCTGAAGAGAGTGATCGCAATGCCTGTTTAAGTGTGATGTACGGGGTATTAGTTGGACTTGGTAAGCTGTTAGCACCATTTATGCCTTTCATGAGTGAAGAGATGTATCGAAATCTGACTGATGATGAATCTGTTCATTTGACGGATTATCCGAAAGGGGATGAAAGTTTGCTGGATGATCTATTGATTGCTGATATGGCAATTGTTCGATCGGTAGTGGAAAAGGGTCATTCCAGGCGGAAAGAAGCTAATATTAAGCTGCGTCAACCACTTGCCAAAGTATCTTATAAAGCCTCAAATAAATTGTCTGATAAGTTGGAACAGATAGTGGCAGATGAGCTCAATGTGAAAGAGGTTGAGTTTAGTAAAAAATCAGAAGAGCCTGAAGTTGAACTTGATACGAAAATAACACCCGAGTTGGCAGCCGAAGGTGAAGCCAGAGAGCTGATCCGCAATATCCAGAAGCTGCGAAAAGAACAAAATATGGTGCTTAATGATCAGATTGAAGTCACAGTACCTCATGTTCCGGCTAAATTTGAGGACATGATTAAAAAACAAACCAATACCGTGACATTTAAAATCGGTGAAAGCTTAGAAATTCGTAAACTGGAAGTGTGATGTGAGAGGTGTGAAGCTGGATATTGAAGTGTGAGATGCGATTCATTTTTTCACTTGCCACTTCATTTTCTATTTCCTCATTTCCCACTTACCACATCTAGCACATGATAATTCCAATTTTACTTCTGATCTCATTTAGTGTGACGGTCATTTATTCTTCCAGTCCGCCCCAGGCTATCCAGCAGGCTTTGTATGCCGTGATTGGTTTAGTGGGTTATTTTCTGTTACAACGCTTTGATTATCGTTCTATATCGCCTCTTTTGAAGTATATGTATTGGGTGATTTTGATTTTGTTGGTGATTACTTTGATAATTGGTTTTGAGTCTCGGGGATCTGTCAGATGGATTCCGTTGGGTTTATTTAATTTTCAGCCATCTGAGTTTGCCAAAATTGTGATGATTTTATGTTTAGCTTTTTTTTGGACCTATCACAAACCTACCTGGAAAAATATCGCTAAAAGTATCGGTATTTTGGCTCCGATGGCAATTCTGATTTTTAGGCAGCCTGATTTGGGTACGATGCTGACAGTGTTATTTATCTGGATTACCATGCTTTTGGCCTCACACATCTCATTTTTAAAGCTCGGTTTGTTTGGATTACTTGGGATGATTGGTATTCCTACAACATGGTTATTTTTACATGATTATCAGAAACAGCGTATTTACAGCTTTTTATCTCCATCCACTGATCCTCAGGGAATTGGTTTCCATGTTATTCAGTCAATGATTGCAGTGGGAAGTGGGCAGATCTGGGGTCGTGGTTTAGGAAGAGGTACTCAGTCTAGATTGCAGTTTTTGCCGGAGTTTCGTACAGATTTTATTTTTGCTTTTATTGCTGAAGAGCTGGGATTGACTGGATCACTTTTGGTAATTTTGTTTTATAGTACGATTTTTTATTTTATGTTTAAGATAATTGGTCGGGCTGGAGACCGGTTTGGTGAGTTGATTGTTCTTGGAGTGTTTGGCATGATGTTTTTTCAAATTACAGTCAATATAGGCATGAATATAGGAGTTTTGCCGATTACTGGTATTACCCTGCCATTTTTGTCATATGGGGGGAGTTCGATGATTACGACACTTTTATCATTTGGACTAGTAGCTTCAGTTGCTCGATTTGGCATCAAAAAAAGAGATACTTCTGTGATAGGGGATGATGAGTAAGGAAGATCAAATATTACCAAAGTCAAATGAGAAATGCCCAGTATTGAATGTTAGAAATTAGAGACCAGACCGCTGTTATTCTAACTAGCTTAGAGTATTGCGTTTTGGGCTCGGAAAAGGTACAATTTCAACTTATGTTGAACTATTTAGTTGCAGAAATCAAAGGAAAACAATACAAAGTCATGCCAGGTAAGCAATTTGCTGTCGATTTTTTGGGTGATGATGTTAAATCCGTCGAATGTGATACGGTTTTAATGACCAGCGAAGGCGATAAACTTGATCTTGGAGCCCCTTTTGTTAAAAGCAAATTTGTTTTTGATGTAGTATCGACAACTAAAGGTAAAAAGATTCGCGTTGCTAAATATCATGCAAAAGCAAATACTCGAAAAGTAACAGGTTCAACTAAAAAATATAGTGTTTTGATGCTGAAAGCGTGAAAAGATCTTAGTTGACTTATCTTTTCACAAGTTATAGTATTTTAGAAAGGATAAAAAGAATTTCGAATTAAGAATTACGAATTTAGAAATAATTCATAATTCTCATTTCATAATTTATAATTTTTACATATATGGCACATAAAAAAGGTGGCGGTACAGCAAAGACCAATCATGATTCAATCTCCAAACGACTTGGAGTTAAAAAGTATGGTGGTGAAGCTGTGACTGTTGGAAATATTATTTTAAGACAAAAAGGTAATAAATTTTATCCTGGTTTAAATGTTAAAGCGGGTAATGATTTTACTTTATTTGCTTTAACTGATGGTAAAGTTGAATTTAAAATGAAATTGGGCAAAAAAGTTGTTAATGTAGTGAAAGCCTAATGGACGAGACAAACGACCGTATTTTTGAACTGGATATCAATCTGCTCCAAGCTAATCCTTTACAACCTCGAGGTTTAATTACCCCAGAATCGCTTGCTGAATTGGCAGAGTCTGTATCAGAACATGGTATTTTAGAGCCGATTGTTGTTGCTAAAACTCCAGCTGGTTATCAGATTATTGCTGGTGAAAGACGTTGGAGAGCCGCGAGACTGGTTGGTCTACCAAAAGTTCCTGTTATCATTCGAGAGACTACTCCTCAAGGCATGCTTGAGATGGCGATCGTTGAAAACGTTCAGCGAGTTGATCTAAATCCATTGGAGCGGGCTCAAGCCTATAAAAGACTGATGGATGAATTTAATCTAACCAACTCAGAGATTGCTCAAAGAGTTTCCAAATCACCCTCTTATATTTCAAATACTATCCGATTATTGACTTTACCTGACGCTTTAAAAGATGCCTTAATGTCTGGACAAACTACTGAAGGTCATGTCAGAGCCTTGTCAGCTTTAGAAGATCCACATCTGATAATTGAAGCTTACAAAGAAGTATTGAAAAGAAATCTGTCTGTTAGGGGAACTGAAGAGCTGGTACGAAAGATTCGCTCTCATCATGGTATTGGTCCGAAAAAAGGTGCTGCACCAGAAAAAATGCGAATTGTCAGTGAACAGGTTGATCAGATTGAACAGGGATTACAAAGCATTTTAGCCAATCATGGTACTGATATGAAAGCTGTTAAAGTAAAATATATGTTGACTGGGACTACAGCCAAACTTGAAATCCGCATGGACGGTCAGCCAGAGACTACTAACGAACAAATTCAAAGAATTTATCAGGCTCTAACTTCTTTCTACAACCCTTCATAAGGGTTGAAAGATTTTCTTACAACCCTTCATAAAATCTTTTTTTATCTAATACTAAGTTAAAGTGTTGATTTGATGGGTAAGATCAGATTTTCTCTAGCGAATAAGCTGCTGGCCAGAGTCCGACTTGGTTGGCGGGCCAATAGCGAAGCATGACTCGGCCGATTATCTCTTGTTTGGTGACAAATCCCCACTCCCGAGAATCTGAAGAGTGAGTACGATTGTCTCCCATAGCGATGTATTCACCTGGTTGGACCACTATTTCTTGTCCTTCATGCATGAAAGAACCAGGGGTTGTTACTACTTCTGGTTTGAGAAATCCTTCGGTTACTTGTTTGCCATTGATAAATACATGGCCATTCTGAACTTTTACCGAATCTCCAGGGAGACCCATGATCCGTTTAATAAAATCTTGTGACTCATCTCGTGGATTTTTAAATACGACAACATCACCCCTTTTGGGTTCACTTATTTTGTATGTAAGTTTATCGGTAATAATATAATCTCCATCATGAAAATTGGGATACATTGAGGCGCCGGATACTTTATGAGGTTGGGCGATAAGCCAGTAAATAATCGTGGCAATGGTAGCAAAAACAACCAAAGTCTGAAAAAGTTCTAATATATGCTCTTTCACCGGGGTGGCAGGTTTTGGTTGTTCGACACTTATATAGTCTGGGGAGATCATGGGGGATATTATCTCAAACAAACGTGACAGAGGCAAGTCGAAAAAAAGATAATGGAGTTCTTTTTAGGCTTGATTTTTGTTAGACTTAGATGATGTTAAAGGCGATTTTAAAGAATTCTTCTTATTTACTACTAGCTCAGATTTTTACAAAAATTTTGTCTTTCTTTTATACATTTTATATCGCTCGACAACTTGGAGTGGTGGAATTTGGTAATTATTCAGTCGCGTTATCCTATTTTTCGGTTTTATCAGCAGTGGTAGATTTAGGCATCTCTCGTTTTATGATCAGGGAAGTTTCTAAAGATCAGAGTAAATTTGTTTTTTTGTTTATTAATTCTTTAGTGATTCGGGCAGTTTTTGCTATTGGGTTGGTTTTTGCTTTCGGACTGATTCTATTTATAACAGATCCAGATAAAAACCGAGTATTTTTGTCTTTGATTGCAGCATTTACCATTATCCCTCAGGCAATTGGTTTAACTATAGATGCTGCTCTGATTGTTAAAGGCAAATTTAAATACTCAGCTGTTAGTATCTTGATTTTAAATATCTCAACTGTTTTTTTGGGGATTTGGCTAGTGAGCCAGGGAGTTGGAGTGGTAGGGGCTTTACTTGCAGTGGTAACAGGTCATATTTTGTATATGTTGGGAGTACTTTTTTTTCTGTTTATTTCCACCAAAGATTTGCATGAGCTGTTTGGTCATATTCAAAAAGATATCCTCAACAGTATTTTAAAAGGATCACTTTTATATGGAGTGATGAGTATGTTGGGACTGATTTATTTTAAAGTAGATACCTTAATGTTGTCTTATTTAAAAGGTAATTATGATGCTGGCGTTTATAGTGCAGCTTATCGTTTTTTAGAAGGGATCGTATTTATACCAGCTGCTTTTGAAACAGCTTTTTTTCCGGTTATGAGTCGAATTAATGGGGAAGGTAAATTTAATTTTTCTTTGTATCTGAAAAGTGTTGGTTTATTAGCACTTTTATCTATCCCCTTTGTGGCTAGTTTTTGGTATTTTGTTCCTTGGATGATCCGTTACTTTCTTCCTATTGGGTATATTGATTCAATTGATATTGTGGGGATTTTAGCCTTAGCAGTGCCATTTATTTTTATCTTAGCTGCCCAAGGGGCGGTGCTTTTATCAAATGAAAAAAAATTAAGACTATTATTGGGAGTCTCTTTATTTAATCTACTTGGTAATATTGGTGGCAATCTATTGTTTATTCCTTTGTATGGAGTATATGCGGCGGCCTGGTTGACGGTGGTTTCTCAGTTTCTGGCCTTTGTTATTTATTTTGTAATCATTTACTATGCATCCTATGAAAAATCAAACTGATCAGTATACTCAAGAATATTTTAAAGAACTTGAAAAAGCCGATCGGGTGGAATATCCCCGTAACGCTCGGATAGTTGATCTGATTCAGCAGTATAAAAAAAATGGTCTACTTTTAGACATTGGGGTTGGTACGGGACTTTTTATGGATATCGCTTTGAAGCGAGGTTTTAAAGTGTATGGACTGGATGTTTCTGATTATGCAATTAAAAATGTGGCAAAAAGACTGCAGATAAAATCTGATAAAAGACTGATCGTATCAGAGTTAACATCAAAAACATTTCCATTACATTTTTTTGATGTAGTGAATTTGCGACATTCGATTGAGCATGTTAGTGATCCGGAAACTCTCTTAAAAAATGTTTTTCGGATTTTAAAACCAGGTGGAGTAGTTGCAATTGCTACTCCAAATAGTTTTGGTTGGCACGCCAAAATTTACAAAGATCTCTGGCCTCATTGGAGTATGCCGTATCATATTCAGTTTTTTTCCAAGAAAGTTTTAAATGAAGTTGTTAGGAAAACAGGATTTGAAATTTTAGTATCTAAGACAGAGGAGTTAACTAACTATGACTTATTTAGAGCCTTACTAAAAAGAGTAGGAGTTCCTATCAATTACAACCGAGCGACAAAATTAACTAAAATTGTCAACGATTTTTTAGCTGCAATTGGACAAGGAGAAGGGCTTTTAGTATTAGCCCAAAAACCAGATGAAAAATGAAGTAGCAGTCATAATTCCAAACTGGAATGGTAGTAAATGGTTGGAAAAATCTTTGTCATCTTTAAAAAAGCAGACATATAAAGATTTTCAAATCGTGGTGGTTGACAATGGTTCGACTGATGATTCATTGCAGTTTATTGAAAAACAATTTCCTGAAATCACCGTAGTCAAACTTGATAATAACTATGGATTTGCAACCGCTATTAATGCTGGTGTAAAAGCGGTTAATACGAATTATGTAGCTTTTTTAAATAACGATACGGAAATTGATCCAAAATGGTTGGATGAGATCATGAAATGTGCAAAAAAACATCCAGATATCGTTTCGTTTTGTAGTAAACTTTTAAATTTTGATGATCGGAAAAAAATTGATGGGGTTGGTATTCGTATCAACGAGGTTGGTCAAGCAAGATCTATTGGTTGGGAAGAAAAAGATACTGGGCAATACGACTTTGAAATGGAGATCTTTGGTGCCACGGGCGGAGCAGCTTTGTTTAAGCGGGATGTTTTTATCAAGGTCGGTATGTTTGACGAGCACTATTTCATGTATTCAGAAGAGGTAGATTGGGCATTTAGAGCTCAGTTTTTGGGGTATAAAAGTCTGTATTGCCCAAAAGCGATTGTCTATCACAAACATAAAGCAAGTTCGTCGAAAAGAAAACAAATGTTAGAATATTGGCAGTTTACCAATATGTTTATGACCATTATTAAAGATTTTCCTAAAAGCATTTTGTTTAAAAAATGGCGACTGTTGAAAATAGTTTTGGTTTATTTTAATACAATTTGGTATCAATGGAGATCTGGTTATTTATGGCAGCCATTTGCAGTAACTTTTACTCTAATAAAAAATATGCCCTATTTGTTAAAAGAGCGTTCACGGATACAAAAAAAGCGAATTGTATCTGACAAGTATATTGAGCAATTTTTATTTCCAAAACCAGTAACTTTTTGGGGGCTTTTCAGATGAATTTAATATTTTTTTTAACAATTGGGACGGTTTTAATTTCAGTCTTGGGTGAGTTTGGTAAATATCCGTTTGGGGCAGTCGGTAATTCCATCAATTTTCTTGATCTGATGGTAGCTTTTACTACTTCATTTTTTTTAATTTGGAAAATAGCAATCAAAAAAGAACTTGATTTTTTTTATGTTCAAAAATGGCTCCTTTTTTTTGTTGGAATCGGCCTGATTTCGCTTTTTGTAAATCAAAATTTTTCGGGATCATTTTATCTGATCAGATTTGGTCTGTATAGTTTGTTTTTTAGCATCGGATATTCACTTATTAAAACAGATCAAAAATGGGGAGATGTAGTTCAAATATGTATTATTGGTATTGGATTTATTGCAGTTTTGGTGGGTTTTTTACAACTAATTTTTTTTCCCAATCTCACTAGCCTATCTTCTTATGGATATGATCCGCATATCAATCGTTTAGCAGGAGCTTTTTTAGACCCTAATTTTTTGGGAGCTTATTTATCGATGACATATGGGGTTTGTCTGATTAAATTTATTCAAAATAAAAACAAATATCTGATATTTTTATTAATAAGCTTTACTCTGGCTATTATTCTAACTTTCTCAAGATCGGCCTGGTTGATGTTTTTTATCATTAATCTCTGCGCAATCTGGTTTTTACCTAAAAAAATTATTGTTGGAATTGTATTAATAGGTTTATTGTTTTTTTTGTTTGTGCCTCGTGTACAACAAAGATTAAGGGGGGGATTTCAGGTTGATATATCTGCTTCAGAAAGATTATCTTCTTGGAACAAAGGTATTCAACTTTTTCGTATCAATCCGGTTTTTGGAATTGGCTTTAATAATATTAGGGCCGTTAGCATAGAAAACAATCTTTTAAAACCATTTACTGCTGATGGTGGTAATAGTGGAGGGGGAGTTGATTCCAGTTGGTTACTAATATTTGCAACCACAGGTTTGTTGGGTGGATTTGTCTTTATTTACTGGTATTTTAAATTGATTAGTCAATTATTACAAAAATATTTTAAATATCAACAGATAGAATACTTGGTTTTGGCGGGGATATTAATAGCTTTGTTTATCAATTCACAGTTTATAAACAGTTTGTTTTATCCGCCGATAATGGTATGTCTTTTTTTGCTCATTGGAGTGTATTATGGATTACTTCAAAAAGAATAATTTTTCTTCGAATCAAATCTTAATATCTATCTTTGTCATTTGGCTGTTTGGCTTAACGATATTTTCTCAACTTTTTTTCTGTTTATCTAGTTTAAACGTATGTCTAAATTTCTCACTTTTAGCCAACTGGGATGGTCAACATTTTCTACAAATTGCTAAAAATGGCTATTTATATCCTTATCAATTTGCATTTTTTCCACTTTATCCATCAATTATTAGTTTCATACGCTCCATTATCCCGCTACCGCTTTGGATTATAGGAGTCGGTATTAATATCTGGTGTGCAGTTGGCAGTTTTTTATTCCTGGCGAAAATTATTCAGCGACAAAAGTTTGTTAATTTAATTGAAATAGCTCTGTTAATACTGGCTTTCCCGGTTAGTTTCTTTTTCATTACAGTTTATTCTGAAGCACTTTTTTTATTTCTGTCTATAGCAGCAATTTATTACTATCAAAGGAATAAAACTGGGATGGCAATACTTTTTTTAACAGCTTTGACTCTAACAAGGATGGCGGGGGTGGCTCTGGTAATGGCGATAATAATTGATCGTTATTTTGACAAAAAGAGATGGCAATTATTTTTGATTCCTTTTTTGGGGGTTGGTGGGTTTGCTTTATTTGGGTATCTCAAAACTGGAATTTTGTTTTCGATCGTATTTGCGGAAACGCATTGGGAAAGAATGATCACTTTTCCTGGGTTTGCTATCTATAATTCGGTATCTATTTTGATCCGAGAAGGAATTAGTTATCAAGGATATTCTTTGGCAATAGATTTATTATTAGTAATTGGGGTTTTAATTCTCCTTTTTAAATCATTTCATCTTTTGCCAAGAATTTATTTTTACTATGCTTTTTTTTCTTTATTGATTCCACTTTCGACTTCAACTTTTTTGTCTTTGCCACGTTTTTTGTTGGTTGTCTTTCCACTTTTTATGGCTTTTTATATTTGGAGTAATAAAATAACTCGTCTGGTGTATTATGTTATTGGATTTATTTTCTCAATCATTTTTTTGATATATTTTTTGCAAGGAGGTTGGGTGGCATGATTAAAATTGCCCAATTTTTATTATCGTTAACAATTATATTTTCACCCCTTTATATCTGGCGTAGTTTCGTTATTCTTCCTAGTTTAAATTTTTATCTGCCTTATACTTTTTTGGAAATTTTCATCTTGTGTAGTGTCAGTGTTACTTTTTTGATAGCTATCAGAAATAAATATAAAATAGGCGAATTTCGAACCAGTTTGGACCCTTTTATTGGATTATTTTTAATTTCTGGTTTACTAGCGCTGTTTACAAGTTATGACCTGATTGGTGGATTGGGAATTTTTAAAGCTTATATAGTTGAACCAATTTTGTTTTATTACGCCTTGATATTTATTGTGAGACAGACGAGTTATAGATTTATTCTTATCTCTCTTATAACATCGGCAATCTGGTTGATTGGATTGGCTTTATTACAAAAATTTTTTGGAATATTTATATTTGCACCTATCGAGCAGGAGCAACATCGAATAACTGCGGTATTTAATAGCGCCAATTCATTAGCTTTATATATTGGACCAATCGGATTGGTTGCTATCTCGAAGTTTTTTGTCACGAGTTATAAAAAACCAGCCAAGTATATCTATTTTCTGCTGTTTTTATTGATTATGCTGGTTTTCTACTTTACTCGTTCGCGTGGTGGCATGATTGCAATGGTAGGAGCTTTGTCAGTTTTTACTTTTGCGATATTAACACTTAAAAATCATATAATCAGGAAATTTTGGTACATTGCTCCTCTGGCAGTGGTGATTTGTCTGGTTACTTTTTTTGTCTATATATATGAAAATTATGATTTTTTCAGGGTGGATTACAGCCGTCCGTATACTGAGGGAGATACTCTTCAGATCAGGTATTTTATTTGGGGAGGAACTATAAATATGCTGAAAGATCATTTTGTGTTTGGAGCCGGGTTGAATGGGTTTAAAACTTTATATTCCAACCAATATCGTCCTATTCAATATCAGGAACAGTTTCAATATCCGCACAATATTCTACTTACTATCTGGACAGAGATGGGGATTTTGGGATTGTTTAGTTTTTTACTGATTTTAGTTGAACTATACAGTGTGCTGATACGTCGATTGCAAAATAATCATGCACCGATATTAGGAGCAGCTTTACTCGGGATCCTGTCTTATTGGATGTTGCATGGGATGGTGGATGTCCCGTATTTTAAAAATGATCTAAGTGTTGAATTTTGGGTGGTTGCGGCACTGATTGAAAGTTGGCGTTTAAGAGGGTAAATATTTCACTTTTCTCTCAACTGAAGTAGAGTTGCCAAAGCGATTGGTGACAGTAATTGTCAGAGTATTATCTCCTTCATTGATATTTACATCTGTAGCAAAATCTCCAGCTCCGTTTACAATTACTGTTGATCCATTGATGGTAATAGAGTTTTGTGGATCGGTATTTCCTGCGACACGAATTTTTTTATCCCCACCTTTAATCTCTTGATTGTCAGTAGGAGAGGTGATGTCGACTTTTGGTTTTTCACTATCATAATACAGCTTAATTGTTTTTGATTCTAAACTTTGTTTATCGCCCATAATGGTTTTTCCATAAATATTATTAGTTCCAATCGACAAAGAGATATCTGAAGTTTGAAAGCTGCCATCACTTTTAACATCAGTTGTGGTTTTAAGCTCGTCATCAAGATAAATTTCAACTTTTGTATCGGGAGTAGTATAGCCATTAATTGCAATGGTGGCTGTGTTGGTTGCTTCATAAGGAATATTTAATACAGGAGGTGGAATAGCGATGTCTTCATCAGAAGTATTTTTTACAACTGGCTTTGAATTGAAGTGGGTGATATAGGTTAGTCCTCCCACTAAGGCGGGTAAACCCCAGGTGAGAAAGAAATAGCCGAGTACAAAGATAACAATAATTGCTAAAATAATTCGGTTGCGAGCCCGATTTTTTTCGTGTCGGACTGATCGGGGAGTGTAAGTTGTACGATATTTGCGCATATAGCTATTATACTCCGCATCAAATAAAGATTAAACAGATTACCAATGATTTTATTAATGACCTCTTGAATATTATAAACTGTATGATAGATTGTGATGGTATGAAAGTGAACACTCTTTTTATTTCCATTAGAATTCTGATATTTACATCCCTAGTCTTTGGCCTTCTAGCTGTTTTATTTATTTTTAATAATCAAAATAAGATTATAAATTTAGCTCTTGCCACTAATACAAATGAGATTACATTGGAGAATGCTAAACCAGGTAGTCCGCCAAGTGAATGGGATATACAAAATTCTGGAGGACAGGTTATTAGTGGATTGGCTCCTGTATCGGGGCAAGATATAAATAGTGATCAGGATTCTGGTTATGCCAATATTCAAGGATTTGCCGATAAATTTAGTGTTAATAAAGGACAAAAAGTTGAGTTTAAAATTAGAACTGATGCATCTAATTATAAAATAACTATCTATCGTTTGGGTTATTATCAAGGTAATGGTGCGAGAAAAATTACCGAAATAAATGTCACAGGTCCTTCAAATAATACAAATCCATCTGATCAATACAAGAATTGCACTCATGAGGAGTATGAATCTATTGTTCGACTGTTAGATTGTGGTAACTGGAATGTCTCTGGATCGTGGCAAACAGATAGTAGTACTGTATCCGGAGTTTATATTGCAAAATTGGATAGAACTGATGGTCAGCCAGGAAAAAGCCATATTTACTTCGTGGTGAGAGATGATAATGGGGCTTCTGATTTAATAGTTCAGACTTCGGATGCAACATGGCAAGCTTACAACACTTATGTTGGAGCCAGTATGTATGCGAATATTGAAAAAGGTGTGCAACCATGGTCGACAAAAGTTAGTTATAACCGGCCTATTTATACTCGTAGTAATATTCAGGAATTGGGTAAACGAAGTTTTCTTTTTAATGCAGAATATCCTCTGATCAGGTTTTTGGAAAAAAATGGTTACAGTGTTAGTTATATTAGTC
>CAYOMO010000016.1:0-16811 GCA_964405065.1 uncultured Gammaproteobacteria bacterium | reverse complement strand
TTTCTTTAGAGTAAATATCTTGTAAAACATCATTAAATGTTTCATTTCTAAATCCAATGATGTTGTCATTATCTTTAATTAAATCAAACGCTCTCCACCAAATTCTTTCTTGAAAAGTAGTAAATTCCATGACTTGTGTTGGGTCAGGATCGTAACTTTGTACCTCACCATTTTGAATTTTGTGCATTATGATCGCAATAGGTGTATTGCCTATATCAAGCTTAGTTGGGCCTTGCTCAGGAGTACCTGTAGTAATTTCATCTTTTAATTTAGCTAAAATAGCTTCCCACCCTGCTTTTCGACTACATAGTACCTCTAGTTCACTTTCAGATAATGCTCTAATTTTTGGATCCTGTTTTAGCTCTTCAAAAAAAGGCTTAATATCTGGATGAAAACTCTTGGCTGTATCAGCCCCCTCTTGAAGAAGTTCTATTCCTTTTGCTATATCTTTTCTAAAAGTAGATCTAAATTTTCCCACAAGTGCTGCTACTGATTGATCGCCTACTTTATCTTCCCAAGTTCTGTAGACAACCTCATCTAATGTTGAAGCAACACCGTCTGGATGGATATCGAGATCTAACGCTTTTCGCAGAGTGATATATACTCTTTCTCCGCGCAAAAGTACCTCTTTTTTTTGTGAATTATCGGATTTTTCAGTCTCTCCTGTATCATTTTCTTCTGAAGGAAGTGGCTCAGAGATCACAAGATCATCTGCTAAGTCCTGTATAGGGAAATCCTCTCCCTCTGCAATCAGCATATTACCTTTTTTTGCTATTTCTTCTGCTTTTGTTGAATGCACAGCGGCTTTTTGACTGCTTAATCTAAATCCGTCTCTGTTTCCTTGACGCATCTGCTCAAGACCCTTTTCTGTTTCTTTTATAGCTTGCTCATCTTCAATTTGACTTGCCTCTCCTACAATTCGTGCTATTGCTCCCTCTCCCGGTACTGGTGGTGTCAATCGAAGTCTTTCTGCAAAGGTAGTTAAAGGAACATCCACAAAACCAACCTGAATCAGCCCTTCTATTATCAATTTTCCTTCTTGCTCTTTTTTATCACCTGATTCAAGTGCCTGTGTAGCTTGTAGCATCAAGTCAGCTACTTCTGCTTTTTTTCCAGGTTGAGTTACCAGTTCTGCACTTTGTCTTAATTTTTCTTGTGCTCTGATCAGATCAGCTTGCTGTCTGAGGAATAATGCTCGCTCTAATGCCATATTCGGGAATTTTACACTAGAAACGTGAATAAATCAACTTATAGTTATTTTATGGAGGTTATTATGTTTCAATTTTGGAAGCGGCTTCGATAAAGCCGAGAAACATCGGATGCGGTGCTAACGGCCTGGATTTTAACTCCGGATGAAACTGAGATCCCGCCATAAAAGGATGCCCAGCTATCTCCATAATCTCAACCAATTTGCCATCAGGAGAAGTACCCACAATATTTAAGCCATTTTTTTCAAATTCTGGACGATATTTATTGTTGACCTCATAGCGATGACGGTGCCTTTCAAAAATTTTGGGCTTACCATACAGTTTTCGGATCAAACTACCCGCTTTTAAGTCGCATTCCCAGGCTCCAAGCCGCATGGTTCCGCCATAATCCCGCTCTAAGACCTTTTTCTCTTGTGATGGCATGATATGGATCACTGGAGCTTTGGTCTTATCATTAATTTCGGTGGAATTGGCATCTTTGTATCCCAAAACATTGCGGGCAAACTCGATTGCCATCATCTGCATGCCGTAGCACAGACCCAAATAGGGGATTTTATTTTCCCGACAGTATTTAGCTGCAGCTACTTTACCCTCTGTATCTCGTCCTCCAAAACCACCCGGAACAATAATCCCCTGGTAATTGTCCAGTAATTCTGGCTTTTCCAGTACTTTTCCAGAGTCGACCCAATGGATATCTGGTTTTAAACCAAACTGATAGGCTGCGTGTTTGCAGGCTTCAATAACAGAAATATACGAATCAGTGAGTACTCCCGCTCCACTGGTAAAATATTTACCAACAATGGCAATTTTAACCGGGGTTTTTGAATTATGTGCTTTATCGACAAACTCTCGCCATTCTTTTAAATCGATTTGTTTTCTGGTGAGCTCTAATTTTTCCAAAATCCGATCGGTCAAATTTTGCTTTTCATAATCCAAAGGCACGTCATAGATACTTTCCACATCCGGAGCGGCGATCACATCCTGCTCTTCAATTCCGGTATTCATAGCCAAACGTTTTCTTCGCGGAGCATCAATCGGAACTTCTGCCCGAGCTAAAATAATATCCGGCTGAATACCGACTGAGTTTAAATCCCGGACAGACATCTGCACTGGCTTGCTTTTCATCTCACCTAAAGTAGAGGGGATCGGTAAATAACTAATATGTACATGCAGTACATCTGAATGTTTTTTAAGTTTAAGCAGCCGATTGGCCTCTAGAAAAAGCATATTTTGATATTCACCGGCTGTCCCACCAATCTCTACTAGTACAATGTCGGCATTTTTATTGCGCCCAGCATCTTGAATTCTTTTAACTATCTCTTGTGTGACATTGTGAATATCAACATAGTCTCCGTCGTATTCCAGATTACGTTCTTTTTGGATAACTGAGAGGTAAATACTGCCCTGAGTATTGATAGAGGAAGAGGTCAGACTTTCATTAAGATATCTTTCATAATGTCCCAAATCCTGATCTGTCTCTCTGCCATCATCCAAAACAAATGTTTCACCATGAGCCAAGGGATTCATTGTCCCTGCATCGACATTGAGATAAGGATCCATTTTGACAGGAACTACTTTGAAGCCCGCAGCTTTGAGGAGGAGGCCAATCGAGGCAGTTGCAATGCCTTTGCCGATACCTGATATAACGCCACCTGATACAAAGATATATTTCATTTTTAATTTTTAATTACCAATTTTCAATTTACAATCAAATATTAATTTTAAAATTTCAAACTAAAATTGATTCATTGATAATTCAATGAAAATCAAAAAATTCGAAAATTGTAAATTTACTAGTTGGATTTCTGCTCTTTACAGAAAACTTAGGGGATTTAGCTTGCAGATTTTTTCAAAATCTTGAGCCCTCATTAAAGTACCAAGAGATTTATTTAATGTCAATTAGGAAATTAGGAATTAGTAAGTAGTCGTTAGATTTGGGGATGAGATCAGAGTATTTACAAAGGATCGATTTTAAGGTGGGTAAAAATCTGGTGTTCCAGACATTGTAAATCTGTTTTATTTTTGATGTAGTGAAAATCTCCTAGTATTATCCGCATTTGTATTTATAGGAGAGATCTGAATTAAATAACTACCTGAAGGTGGGCCTGCCACTTCATGTTCCAATTTGCCTTGTTCAGCCAACCATCTTAAAAACGATAATCTCACCATATCAATTGGCCGGGGTTGTTCAATAAACATATTCAAACCGAAGTCGTATTGTCTAAATGTCCCAGATCGAGGGAGTATTTTTTCCATTCTGTCTTCAATACTCATAAATACTTTCTCCTTTTTTTATAACAAAAAACTTTGCTAAAATCCGAGCGAATTGTATGGATCGGATCAACCTCTTTGGCGGAGCTTTAGATTACTCCTCACACCGGATATTGTCAAATTGATTTAGGCAGACTCGGTAGGTGCGGTGTCCTTGGCGGCAACTGGCTTGGTCCAGGAGGCAAAGGTACATTTTGGCCAGTTTTTGCAGCCATAAAAAGTTTTGCCTTTTTTGGTTTTCCTGACCATAATATCACCTCCGTCCTGCGGACATTTGGCATCAATTTGCTCGATTATAGGTTCAGTATGTTTACAATCGGGAAATCCAGAACAGGCTAAAAATTTACCAAATTTTCCTGTTCTGACCACTAGATCTTTTCCGCATTTTGGACACGGCCTGTCGACTTTTTCGACCTCTAAAGCGACTTTTTCAGCTGTCTCACCGGTTGCAGCAATTTTTTTCTCCAAAGGACGGAAAAAATCACCAATAGTTTTTTTCCATTCTCTTTCCCCGCGTGACACTTCATCCAATCGATCTTCCTTTGAAGCCGTAAATTCATAATCAAAGACATCTGAAAAATATTTCATTAAAAAATCATTGACAGCCATCCCCAAAGGTGTGGCTTTAAATCGGCGTTCTTCCCGCTCAACATAAAAACGATCCTGAATGGTGGAGATAATCGGCGCATAAGTAGATGGCCGACCGATCCCCAATTCTTCTAATTTTTTTACTAAAGATGCTTCAGTATAGCGAGGCGGCGGCTGAGTAAAATGCTGGGATGGAGTCACCTCTTTTTGAGTTAGATTTTCACCTTGCTCAACATTGGGAAGAACTTGTTTTTTCTCCTCTTCTTCAGTTTTTTCTTGTTCTTCTTCTACCACCTGTTTGACTCCATATAGCTTTAACCAGCCGTCAAATTTTAAAATCGATCCAGTTGCCCGCAAAGTATAGCTTTCAGCTGTCGGCTTTCGGCTGTCTGCCAGATCGAATCTGTTTTTGGCAGATGACTGATGGCTGATAGCTGATGGCACTGCTTTAACGTCAACAGTCGTCTGATCCATCACCGCTTCCGACATCTGGGATGCCACAGCCCGCTTCCAGATCAGATCATAGAGCCTTTTGTGATCGCGAGTGTATTGATCTCCATTTAATTTATCAGCTACTATCGTCATATTGGTCGGACGAATAGCCTCGTGAGCTTCCTGCGCATTTTTTGATTTGGATTTATAGACTCTTTTGGTGGCAGGCAGATACTGAACGCCATACTGGCTGCTAATAAAATTTCTAGCCCCTTCTATGGCTTCAGCTGATAAATTGACCGAATCGGTACGCATATAGGTGATCATGCCGTGTTCATATAAATTTTGGGCAATCATCATGGTTTTTTTGGCACTCATGCCAAGTTTATTTCCAGCGGCTTGTTGTAGTGTAGATGTAGTAAACGGAGCCGAAGGGAAACGTCTGACCTCTTTTTTGGTTACTTTAGCCACCTGATAGTTGGCTATTTTCAGATCATTCACAATCGCTTGAGCTTCTTCGCTATTTTTTATCTCCAACTTTTGACCATTTTTTTCAATCAAAGCCACTGAAAATTGTTCATTAGTTTGTTTGGCCACTACCACCTCGATAGTCCAGTATTCGACCGGTTTAAAAGCCTCAATCTCTCGGTCTCTTTCAACAATCAGCCGGAGTGCTACGGACTGGACTCTTCCGGCTGAGAGTCCTCTTTTGACTTTTTTCCATAGTAAAGGTGAAAGTTTGTATCCAACCAGTCGATCGAGCACCCGGCGAGCCTGTTGGGCATCAACCAGCTGAGTATCAAGCTCCCTGGGATGTAGAAAAGCGTCTTTGATTGCACTTTCGGTGATTTCATGAAAGACCACTCGCTTTATTTGTTGATCGTTTATCGCAGATCGTTTATCGCTACCGATTTTACTTTTTTTCCCGATTGAGGATTTACCATCTACAATGATCTCTTTTAAATGCCAGGCGATCGCTTCTCCTTCACGATCAGGATCTGAAGCCAACCAGATATTTTTAGCTCCCTCGGCGATCTTTTTTAGCTCGTTGACCTTCTTTTTTTTATCGCGTGGTATGACGTATTTAGGCTCAAAATCATTTTCGGTATCAACGCCTATTTCAGCTTTTGGTAGATCTCTGATATGGCCCATCGAGGCTTCAATCCGGTAGTCTCGCCCGAGAAAACGAGATAAAGTCCGGGCTTTAGTAGGTGATTCGACGATTACTAAGTTATTCATGCAAGTAGTATATGGTATTCAATATTTAGTATATAGAGGTAAATATCCCTTAAACTGCTAAGAATTGTACTGTATTTGTCAAATTGAGGTAAATTAGCAGCTTAATACCATCCTTGTAGGGCTTCCCAGAGGAAAATAAGAGACCAATACCCCACCCTCTGTACCAGGATATTCTGTCCTCTCTACAGCTGAGATCTCAATTTCCATTCCGTTATTAAATGCTATAAATTCTTTTTGATTATTTCGAGGATATTCTATTCCTCTAAAATTGAGCGTTCCTCGATGGGATGCGGTTGCTAGGTAAGCTTTTTGGATGTTTCCGACCCGAGCGACCGGGTCATATACACGCACGTACACTGGATTAACTGATGGATCAGCTTCATACTTAACTGAAATTCTCGGCATATTATTCACACATTCTACATGAGGAGACAATCTGACATTCGGTTTTCTTGGAGATGTCTCGATCTGTAACCCAGGTATACAACCAGAGATGAAGGATGCCATCGCCAATGAAGCATAAGTTGCGCCTCGGGCTACTTTTTTCAACATGTTTTCAGGACTATTTATCATAAAATGATTTTATACCTATAGTGTAAGAATCGCAACCTAGTTGTTTAAAATAGCCTGACTTAGAGTAATCGGCTCCCCTTTTTTTAATTCATCTTTTAAGATCATCTTAGAGATATTGGCTTCCAATGTATCCTGCATCAGCCTTCTTAAAGGCCGGGCTCCCAATACCGGGTCATAGCCTCTTCTGGCGAGCTCTGTAATCAGCTCTTTACTAAAATCCACCACATAGCCTTGTTCAATCAGGTGCTGTCTGACAGCAGCTAGCTTGATCAAGACAATTTTTTCTAGATCAAACTGAGATAAAGGTTTAAATATTACAATCGAATCAAACCGGTTGACCAACTCTGGCTTCATCAGAGTCAATAACTCCTGACGAACATCATTTTCCACCAGATCAAGTGGCTTTTCCTGGCTCAAGCCATGGGCAATTGTTAGTGAGCCGGCATTGGAAGTGGCGATAATAATCGTATTGGTAAAATCCACCGTTTGGCCATCTCCCCCTGTCAGTCTGCCATCTTCCAGTATTTGTAAAAAAAGGGTCAAAATCTGCGGATTAGCTTTTTCAAATTCATCTAGCAGGATCAAACAATAAGGTTTATTTTTGATAATTTCGGTGAGTTCGCCTGGATTTTCTGATGTTCCAAGCAATCGGTTGACTGCCTCACTCGTCTGATACTCGGACATATCAAAACGAACAAATGCCTGATGTTGTTTGAAATAGACTTCCGCCAGGATTTTAGCCAACTCTGTTTTCCCAACTCCGGTCGGGCCAACAAATAAAAATGATCCGATTGGTCGGTTTTCTTCTCTCATAGCTGTAGCTGCTCGACGCAATGTATCAGACACTACTTTTACAGCTTGATCCTGACCAATCATTCGCTGGTGAATAATTGGCTCCAGCTGTAGTAATAACTCTTTTTGTGAAGCATCAAGATCTACTATCGGAACATTGATCTGACGCGATAAGACTGATTTGACAGTATCAGTCGATATCAACCGACTGGTGGCTTGAGTTTGGCATTCCTGAAATAAATACAAAGCTGAATCTGGCAGTGACCTGTCATGAATAAATTGTTTGGATTTTTGAGCCATAAATGCTAGAGCGGAAAAAGTGGTTTTAATCCCTTTAGCTATTTCAAGCTCAATGGCTCGGCTTTTTAATATCTCCAGAGTTTCAGTTAGGGAGGCTTCGGGGACCTCCACTTTATGAAATAGCCTAGCCAAACTCCCTTCCCTCTCTATAATACGAGCGTAATTTGAGCTTTCGGTCGAGGAAATAAATTGAAATTCATTGGATTCTAAATACGGAGTTAGCAAGGCGTAGATATTGAAATTTTTGCCAGCATCACCTACCCCCAATTCGTGTATTTCATCAATATATACTATAATATCGCCAAGCTCTTTGATCTCTGTAAATGCCGCTTTCAAAACCTGGGCCATCTCCCCTTCATTATTTACACCGGCCAGCAAGCGGCTACTATCCAATTGGACAATTCGTTTGGTTGACAATATATCAGGGGCATCTCCAGCTACAATCAGTTTGGCCAGGTGGCGAACCAAAGTGCTTTTTCCACTGCCTGGTTCTCCCACCAGTAGCACATTTCGCCCATTATTTTGGGATAATATAGCCAAAACCTGACTTAAGATATCTTTTCTTCCGATAAAATCCTCAAAATTTTGCCGATAGACAGCCTGAGTCAGATCTTCTGAAATAGCATCCAGAGCAGGGGTAGGAGCGCTCAACCAACCACGATTGACCCCCTTCAGGTGCCTGGTATGAAAATCCTCATCCCAGATCATAATCTTTCGCCACTGCAGCATTGCTTCTTCTAAGTAGTTTTGGGCTTGCATAATAGCTTCTAATGGAGTCTCTTGCACAATCAAAAAATGCTGCATTTCCGGTAATAGTTTTAAATAGGCCATAAAAAAATCAGCCTGAGCGATATGGGGAGCATGACGTTGTTTGGCTAATTCAAAGGCAGTTTGAGCTAGTTTGGAGCTATCAACGGCCGAAGCAGTTGGCAATTGAGTGGGATCAAGTTCGACACTGGCTAGCAATTTTTGCACTTGAGTAGTCTGAATGAGATCCTTAAAACCAATCTGAGATTTTTTAACATTACTTGCCTGGTAGAGATCTTTTGCACTGGTGATCTGCCAAATTTTTTTGATTGGATGATGAAAAATATGTTGTAAAAACAAAGATAGACCGAAAATTACCCCTCCAATCGCCACGTATGATACAAATTGGATGTAATCCGAAGCTACTTGGCCTAGTATAGGAAACTGGCTGGGCAATAAAGTAATAACAAATAAGCCAGGTATAACCAACCATACAACTGTTAATAAACCCATGACTGCTGTGGCAAAAAGCATTGTTATAATACCGCTAAAAATCCTTACCAATCTGAATATCAGGCTCAAGATCCTTCCAACAAATGATGCATCATGAAATAGAGGAGTAAAGAGCAAACGCCACATTAAAGATACAGCCATATCTTCTTCGATTAAAAAAAGTAAATTGCGCCAGGTGCGGATCAGCGTTTGAATCCCATCGACGTACCAAAAATAAATCAGATGCACAGGCAGGAGCATAGTATTAGTGTACCAGTAAATGAGTATATCAGTGAATTAGTTAATCAGTGAATTAGTTAATCAGTGAATTAGTTAATCAGTGAATTAGTTAATCAGTGAATTAGAAGACACGGATAATTTCACCAGAGGCATCCATTTCAACAAAATGTTTGGCACGGCCTTCTGCATAAGCCGGACACTGGTTTTCAACCAAATTGTCTATATTTTGACGCGGATTGTGAACGATATCTACCACCCAGTCTGGTAGTAGATCATTGGTCAAACAGGGACCATCCGTTAGATCTATACCTTGCTCTTTTTTTTGCAAATAAACTTTTTTGGCCTGGTTGACTGCACTATCAGCCTCGATATCAACTCCGGCTTTGTAATTGTTTTTGATTTTGCGTTCAAAAGGGTTGCCATTATTAGAAATAATAGTGGCTAGAGCTACTATTACTATTACCAACAAGACAAATAAAAATAATTTATCTCTTTTTTTCATCTCTTACACTGATTGTGACAAAAGTTTGCTTTTTAGTCAAAGATTTTTCGAATAAAAACCGTTGCCTTCATGGTAAACAAATCCTTCTATCTCTAGTTTCAGTAAAGAAGCGGCTATTGCAGCAACAGGTTTCCCTAATTTACGAGTTAATTCATCCATATGAGTTTTTTCATTTGCTAGTAGAGTAATTATCCTATACTCTAGCTCATTTAATAACTCAACGGATTTGATACTGCGATCTTTACTGTAATGACCAAAATCCAGCAAGATATCACGTGCTTCAGTGACCAAGGTAGCTCCATCTTTTATTAATGACAGCGGTCCCTGTGACTGCAATGAATTAATTGGGCCCGGGACAGCATAGATATTTTTCCCTTCATCCAGGCCTATTTTGGCAGTAATCAAAGATCCTGAATCGATGGTAGCCTCTGTCACAACTATGCCTTGAGAAAGACCGGCGATGATCCGGTTACGGGCGGGGAAATTGCCAGGTAAAGCCGGCATATCAGGATGATATTCACTTACAACTGCTCCATATTTTTCCACAATTGCCTGAGCCAATCTGGTATTTTCAGCCGGAAACAACTGATTGATCCCTCCGCCTAATACCGCCACTGTTTTGCCTTCAAAGTCTACGGCTGTCTGATGAGCTACAGTATCGACTCCGCGGGCCAGCCCAGAAACGATTGTAAAACCAGACTGAACTAATTCGCTAGTTATCTGACGGGTGACATTGCGACCGTAACCAGTAATCTGCCTCGTCCCCACTACTCCGATAGCCAAATCAAGCGAAGGCAACTGGCCTGAGATAAAAAGTAAGGCCGGTGGATTGTGAATTTGTTTGAGTGAGATTGGATACTTAGGGTCGGTAATATCCACCACTGATATACCCTGATCCACAATTTTTTGATACTCCCGATGAGGATCGATGGTTTTTCGAATCTGCTGCAAATTTTTAATTATCGGCTTGGGAATATTACAGTTGATAATCTCTGCCAAATCAGCTTCCCAGATGCTCCGAGGCAGCTTAAAGTGGTCCAGCAGGTTTTTTAGTCGGACTGCCCCTAATCCATTTACCAATTGCAATGCGACTAAATAGGCGATCTGATTCATTTTCTTTCGGATAATTTTCGCCTAATGTAGCGTATTTTGATACAAATGTTAAGTCAGCAAAAAAATTATTCGCCTAGAGTCCGGGCAGATTCAGTTGAGATCTGTCCCAGATCGGGGATGAGGTGATTTTTATCAGGTGAAAAATAATACCTAAACACCTCTTTGACGATTGGACTGGCATTGGTTGATCCTTCTCCGCCAGCTTCAATCAGACTCGTAGCCACAATGGTAGGATCCTGAGATGGTGCGTAGCCAGTATACCAAGCATGAGTTTTGTTTTTGGGGTCTCCAAATTCGGCCGTACCTGTTTTTCCAGCTGTCGGGATCGGAAAAGTGAAAAATGGCCAGGCCGTGCCACCTTCTCTTGGGACTTCCTCCAAACCTTTTTTTACAACTTCAATATCAGATAGTTTGAAATCTGGAATCTTTTCCTGGTCGTATTTAAAATTTTTAATTACCTCGCCACTGGGGCGAGATATCTTCAGGGCTACATGAGGCGGATACATAACTCCATTTTCAGCAAAAATAGCCGTCAAATTGTTGATCTGAAGTGGAGTAGACAGGACAAATCCCTGTCCGATTGACATATGCAAAGTATCTCCTGGATACCAGATTTCATTTAGCTGATTTACTTTCCATTCGTTGTCCGGAATTAATCCATCTACTTCACCTGGAATATCAATTCCGACTTTTCGACCTAAATTGAGTTTTTTGGCATAATCACCAATGATTTTTTCATTGGTGGCAATCGCTAACTGATAAAAATAGATATCATTTGACCTTTTTAGAGCTCTGATTACATCTACTCCACCCTCTTCTTTTCTGCCATGCTGAGTGAAATACCAATTGGCAAATGTAAAAGGGCCAAGCGAAATAACTCCTGTATCTTCATAGCTGGTGGTAGGTGTAATCCTTCCGGAAGCCAAACCAGCTAATGCTGAAGCAAGTTTAAAAGTTGACCCAGGTGGATACGTCCCACCAATAACCCGGTTCAGCAGTGGGGCCTGAGGATCAAGTAGCGCCTCAGACAGTTTTTGTGGACTAAATGACGGATATGATACCAAAGCTAAGATCTCTCCATTGCGTGGATCCTGGGCCACTAAAGCGCCACAACAACTAGCTGATTTTTTAACATTTTCCGCTAATTTGTCATAGGCGTGAGATTGCAGACTGGCATCAATGGTGAGATAAAGATTTTGACCCGGTATTGCAGCCGTCTCTCGGAGTGTCCTGACTTTTTTGCCAGCAGCATCTACTTCAATAATCTCCCCCCCATCTGTTCCCTTAAGAATTTTTTCGTAGGCTTCCTCCACACCCCCTCTACCTATTTTATCTCCCAAGCGATAATTACTATTGGCTGGTTCTTTAAGCTCTGCTTCGGTAATCTCCCCAACATACCCCAATAGATGAGCAGTTTTTTCCTGCATTGGATAAGTGCGGATATTGTCTACTTCAATATTTTGACTTAATTCAGGATTTTTAATTTCCAAATCAAGCGCCTCTTCCCTGGATATTGAACGAAAAATGGTTCGGCCACTTTCTGATGATTCTTTTAGACGAAAACCGGGATCATTTTGGGCTAATATTTTGCCGTTACGATCATAAATGACTCCTCTGGGCGCATGGATTACTCGTACCTGAATGCGATTGGAATCGGCTAAATCCCGGTTTTCTTTTCCCTGAGTAATCTGTAAATGAAACAATCGTAACCCCAATCCGGAAAAAGTGATCATAATACAAATTATTAGAAGTATTTTTCTCCAGGGAGAAATTAAACTAGTCCGATTTTTTTCCTCTCCAACTCCACCAAAAAGAGTATCAGTCCATTCGACGCTTCCCGGAGTTCTTTTGTGAAAATGTCCAGTCTGATATGAATATTTTTTTAATTCGTCATCAAATGCTTTGCCAAATTTGAGTTTTTTCATAGTAGTAAGCAAAACGCCATCAATTATTTCGCTTTGTGTGTCTTTTAATGCCTGTAATTTATACTTTTAGCTTAATACCCGATTTTACTATAAATCGATCTTCCCATTCCCGGACTATTAAAAATATTGGTAAGCCCAACAAACTTCCAGCTAAAGGATTCCACCAACTCAGTGATAAATGATAAATTAGATTTTCAAATAACATTGAGATGGTTAAAGCCAAAAAAAGAACCGGAAATACAGTGATAAATTTACCAGTGATAGGTAACAGCCGCAGGGATTGAATTAAAAATACTAATACTAAAAATAATCCACTATAAAAACCAATATTAAAGGCACTTAGTATACCCAAGAATGTCCCAGCTAAAAGAGCTAGATAATAGTTGGATCTCTGTGGAGCTGCATAGGCTCGACAGATTAATATTATTAGACACAAATTGAGAGGCAGAAACGCCGTCTGAATAAAAGCTGCTAGCGATAATAAGAAAATAAATAGTTTCATTTAGTTGGTTATCACAAAGACCATATCTATCGAGGCTAGATCAAAATTGGGTTTAACTTTGGCCTGTTTAAAGACCTCTCCATCTTTAACAATGGTCTCCTCAACTCGACCAACTATAAGCCCCCTAGGGATATTCTCCTCTGTCCCACCGGTATAAACCAGATCATTTCTATCCATTGGTTCTTCATGAATAACTTTATCCAACAACATTTCAGATCCAAACTGTCCCAATAAAATACCTTGAGCTCGACCATTGGAATTTATGGCAAAGGCCGCAAGTTTGGTATCCGGATCAGTGGCCAAAACTACAGTGGCTCGTTTAGGACTCAACTCTTTAATCTGCCCAATGTAATTGTCTTTATAAATCACTGTCTGACCAATTTTCAATCCATCCTCTGAACCTTTATCAATTATCAAAAACCGGCTTAATCCAATTGGACGAGTAGCGGCCAAAGCAAATGTTTGAGTATCTAGGGTCTGTTCTTGCTGAACCAAAGCTCTGGTTTCTGCCAGATTTTTCTGCAGTTGGGCATTTTCTGAGAGGACCTGCGCCAATTGCTCAGTCAATGCTTTATGTTCCTGAGCGGCTCTTCTAGCTAAAAAGATAAAATTAAACTGTCTGGTAAACTGATTACTGGTTTTATAAAGACCATATTGGATGGGTGCTGTAACTTGTTGAATCAGACTTTTTGGCCAATCAAGAATACCAGTAGAATCAGCTAAAAAAAGCAAAGTGGCTACTAAAAGGCAGCTAATTATGACTTTTAAATCTTGCTTTAGCAGTTGATACATTTCGCTGTAAATATACCATAGACCTGAATTAGTAAGTAGGCTATAGACTGAAGGTAGTGCTGCCAAAGACGAAGTCACCGGGTTTGCTGAAATATTTATTTACTATCTTTACTAATCTCTTTTCACTATTTACTATTCTCTAGACATGAATTCGTTTCAGAATTTGATTGCTGATAGATGGTCAAAACAAAAATTTGTCTGTGTTGGTCTTGATCCTGATTATTCTCTTTTACCAAAAGCTGTTAAAAAACCAGACTCTTTAGAAGAATCAATCTTACTTTTTAATTTGGCTATTATTGACGCTACCTCTGACTTAGTCTGTGCTTACAAACCAAATACAGCTTTTTATGAAGCCTACGGTCCTGAGGGCTGGATGGCTCTCAAGAAAACCTGCGATTATTTAAAATCTACTTTTCCGCATATTCCGATTATTTTGGATGCTAAAAGAGGAGACATTGATTCCACCAATCTTGGTTATACCAAAATGGCTTTTGAATTTTTGGAAGCGGATGCTATTACAATTCATCCTTATTTAGGGCAAAAAGCTATGCAACCTTTTTTGGATTATTCACATAAGGGGATTTTTGTACTGGCCAAAACTAGTAACAATGGTTCAGGGGAATTTCAGGACCTGACTGTCAAAGGAACCAAGCTATATCAATATGTAGCAGCGCAAGTCAAAGAAAAATGGAATTCCAATCAAAACTGCGGACTAGTGGTGGGAGCGCCTTACCCGGATGAACTCGCTGAAGTCCGGGAAATGGTTGGCGAGATGCCAATATTGATTCCAGGAATAGGTAAACAGGGGGGAAGTATTTCTGCGACTGTCAAAGCAGGTAAAAGCCAAAAAGGTGGGATGATTATTAATAGTTCCAGGGGAATTATTTATGCTTCAGCAAAAAAAGACTTTGCCCATGCCGCCAGAATAGAAACTGAAAAACTACATCAGGCTATTATTACATCTTTATGAAATACCAACCTGAAATATTAAGAGGTCAGCCTTTTAATGAATCCCCTTACGTTCATTTTAGAGGAGTCTTTTATCCTCTAGCCAGATCAATCAGGACTAATGCACTCATGACCTTTAGAGAAGGTGCAAATGAATATGTATTTGATATTCCTAGACCAATACTGCGAGCATTTGAACAAGGTGAAGTAGCCCCATTTAGTTTAAAGTGGCTTGTTACAGTCAGCCCTAACCGTATAAAATCAGTTCCAAGACTTCCGGCTATTAAAGATAGCGATGATTTTAATTAATATATGCGAATACCTGAAATATTGATTATTCCTGATAAAACCAAGATATATGCTGTCACAAACAGAATTGCACCTGCTTTTACTATTGATCCTAAAGATGTAAAAAAAGAATGTGACAACGGGAAACAGGTTTATCATGATGTAGGAAATGAAATAGCCTGTACTTTTCCGAGATGGTTTCAGCTGACAGAAGTTCCGCTATTTGTTCCAGGTGAAATGTTGTTTCGGTCTATTTCGAACTTTCAAAATAAATTGCCACAAGTTGTGGAAGTTACGCCAAATTGATATGGAATTATCAGAAAAAATAGCTCAAATACTTTTAAAAATAAATGCAGTCACTCTTAACCCTTCCCAGCCCTATCGTTATGCTTCCGGTATTCTGAGCCCTGTGTATACTGATTGCCGGATGGTGATTAGTTTTCCTAAAGAAAGGAAAATTGTCCGAGATGGCTATATTGAGATGATTAAAGAAGCTGGAGATTTTGATGTGATTGCCGGTACATCCACGGCGGGAATTCCGCATGCGGCTTTCATTGCCGAAAAGATGGGGCTGCCGATGGTCTATGTCCGAGGTCGCGGCAAGATGAAAGATCATGGTAAAGGCAAATTGATTGAAGGAGTGGTTAAAAAAGGTGACAAAGTGGCAATCATAGAAGATCTGATCTCAACTGCTGAAAGTTCTCTAGATACAGCCACAACCTTGCGCGAAGCTGGCTGTAAAGTGACGCATGTTTTTGCCATAACAACTTATGGAATGACTAAATCCATTCAAAATCTGAAAGAAAATAAACTCAAACTGAAAAATCTGACTAGTTTTGAAGAGACAGTCAAAATGGCAGAAAAACTAAAAATGATCTCAGAAGATGAAAAGCAGATCGTTTTAGAATGGACTAAAGATACCGCCGGCTGGGGGAAGAAGATGGGTTATGAATAAAATTATGAATTATGAAGTTCGAATTATGAAAACTAGTTATTAAGTTTCGTAATTCATAATTCTTATTTCATAATTAAATTAATATGGCAAATATACATCGATTTCCTGGTTTAATAGATACTCATGTTCATTTGCGTGAACCAGGTAGTATGCAGAAAGAAGATTTTGATACCGGCACACAGGCGGCAATTGCAGGAGGTTATACAGCCATCATCGATATGCCCAATAACCCAGACTCAATTGTCACTCCCCAGCTTCTCCAAGACAAAATTGACCGCGCTCAAGGGAGAATCTCCTGTGACCTTGGATTTCATTTTGGTGGAGCTTTGATGGCAACTACATATTTCAACGAGGTGAAAGACAAAGTTTTTGCTCTGAAAGTCTATATGAACCACACAACAGGCAATCTTTTGATCGAAGATGATACTGAACTGGATGTGATCTTTTCTAAATGGCCAAAAGAAAAGATTTTAATGGTGCATGCTGAGGGAGAAACGCTGGAAAAAGCCGTTTCTTTGGCCAAAAAGTACGGCAACAAACTACATGCTTGTCATATCTCTTTAAAACGAGAAATTGAATATATTAAATCTTTGAAAAACGAAGGATTTCCGATCACCTGTGAAGTCACCGCCCATCATTTGTTTCTGACTCAAAAAGACGCTGAAAGATTGGGTGCGTATGGTTTTATGAAGCCAAATTTAGCTTCGCAGGAAGATGTCGACGCCCTTTGGGAAAATATTGATACTATTGACCAAATAGCTTCAGATCATGCACCACATACTAAAGAAGAAAAAGACACGCTAGAACCCCCTCCATTCGGCGTTCCAGGACTGGAAACAACTTTATCTTTATTAGTTAATGCATATCATCAGGGGAAATTAACATTGGAACGAATTCAGGAGCT
>CAYOMO010000015.1:0-17677 GCA_964405065.1 uncultured Gammaproteobacteria bacterium | reverse complement strand
GATGTGTAAATGTGATGGATTCAATGCTTTAAATCTAAAAAATCCTTCATCCTCTCAGTTTGAATTTGAATCTTTTGCCAAGGTAGAAGGTGCCGATGTTTCCAGAGCTAAAGTTGAGTCCATCAAGTTTCAAATAGCAAAATCATCTAAAACCAATCCAAATACCGGAACAATCGTTGCCTCATCTAGTGAGTTGGTTCCAGAAATTGTTTCCACTACCGATGGTAAAGTTCGTTATCGATCCAGTTGGAAAGTAAATCCACCCGCTTATGACCCAAATGCAGTTTATCGGGTATTCTCAACCATCAAATGCACACCAAAAACAGCCTCTATCAGTGCCACTCTGGATCAAAATCTGACTGCATCCGGTACCAGGCTTTATAGCAGTGAAAATAATAGGATTTTGGGAGAATCAATAAATTATTCTTCTGAAAAGTTAGTTCAAAACTCTTTGGAGCTTGATACACTGAATGATTCATATTTTACGAGCATTACCGAGACGGATTCCTGTCGCTTTATCCGCTTTGAATATGGAAAGTATTAATTTTTAAAGTTTGTTCTCCATGTAGATTTTAAACTTAGTCTTTGCTAGGATAAAATCACTACTTCTATATGAAAAAGTTTTCTGCGTTTTTAATCCTGTTTGTAATGTCTATATTTCCGGCTAGTGTATTTGCTCAGCAAACTCCTGTTCCGGCAACGAATTCACTAAAACCAATCCGGATTGAAGTGGCAGAAAGTATAAATGAGGGCAAACTAACCGGGACTATTCAACTGACCAATCCAAATCAGGTCCAATATCGGGATGCTTATTATACGCTCCGGCTTCAGGGAGCCGATACTACCAAGACCTCATTGATCAATGGACAGCAGACAACTTCATTTACGCAGGGGCAACTGATAAACTTTGAAACTTCCAATAAATTTGACCTGGATTCCGGTGGGACCAAAAATCTACCTTTCAATATCAGTTTTAGTCAGGCCTTAAATAACGGTAGCTATAAAATGCAGATTTCTGTTTATACAGATGGTGATGAATTAATTGGCGGATTTGCTAAAGATATTAATTTGTCTGGCAGTGGTGGTTTTCTTAGTATCAATTCCTGTGTTTTAGTGGTCAATAAAACAACATATGACCCAATTATTGGCCCAAATGTGGCTCCTGGCCAATCCCCAACGGCCCGATGTGTTGTTTCAAATCCAAGTGGCAATTCAGTCACTTTTTTCGCTCATTCGGAATATGCGGTTGATTCAGTAGCGGATAAAAAAAACAATCAGACTTATACTGATAAAACACCAATTACTATCACCGCCCAATCTACTAAAACTGTAAATTTAAATCTGCCGGCAATTCAAGTACCTCAGGTATATGAATCATTAACATCACTCCAGGATGAAAAAGGGACTACGCTATCTCCGAAAGTGGCTTTTAGATGGATTATTGGAGGAGAATCTTCCCTAATTCGATCAGTTAATATGGATAAATCTGAGTACAGCCAAGGGGAGATCGCCAGGGTTACAGTAGGGGCCGATCCCTCAATGGATTTATATTGGAGAGGTGGCGGTCCTACAGAATATATTGGTAATCCATCAGCCTCTTCATCTGGATTTATCACGCCTTCGCTCCAGGGTACACCGTTAACCAATCCGACTCTTAATGTTTTAGTAAAAGATGGTACAGGATTGGAGTGTGGAAAAGCCGAGAAAAAAATAGATTTCGATCCAAATCAGAATATCTGGCCTGATCAAGTTCTTGATATTAGTATGACCAGAAACTGTACTAATCCCACTGTTACTGCAAAAATTTTTAACAACGGTAAAGAGCTGGCTTCCAAGGAAATAAAAATACCAGTTCTCATATCTCCTGATCAACAAAATTCTCAAAAAACAACCTGGATGATTTTGGTGATTTTATTGATCATATCCGGCATTATTGCCGGAGCTGCCATTTATATAAAAAAGAGAAAAAGTACTACACCTCCACAAAAAGGAATAAAACCGGGAAATGAATCATCATCTCCTCCTACTGCCACTACGCATAATGGATTATTTCTGGCTTTGATTACATTAGGTTGTGTTTATTCAGCATCTGCGTGGGCCGGAAATGGATCCTTCATAACAGTAAAAGAAGTTAAAGCCGCTACAGAAATAGGACCAGGTTCTCCTGTGAGTGTTCATTATGAAGGAATTTCGGCCTTTCGCCCTGGTCAACCGTGTCCGGGGCCTGTTTGGTTAGTCCAAAATCCTCAGCCTCAGGGTGATGATGGCAAAGGGGGGTGTGTGTTGGCTATTGTAAGTGGTCATGATGAAACAAATTTTACCTTTTTAGATACTCAAGATCAGATAACCTTTCAAAATAACAGCTTCCAGGTTCCTTTATCAGGCCAGTTCAAAGGCTATGGTTGTGGTAACTCCAAAGTGGGATTAATTGTTCGAGCTTATATAAATGGCAGCAGTCAAGGCGTAAAAATTAATGGAGGGACTTCAAGAGCGGTTTTTGACAATCTTGGTTCCAACGGAGGAGGAAGTGGGACAGATTTTACTCAAAATCTGACTATTACAGGTCCTGATGGTACCAATTTTTGTGGCCCCCAAAATCTCAAAATTGAACTTATTCCTTATATTAAACATGCCGGCACTGTAGCCTCAGACAAAGCTGAGGATCAACTATATACAGATGCAGATGTCACAGGATGGAGTAATGTCACATATAACAATAGAAAAAACTGCGGAGGAGGAGATTCCTGTTTTGGCGTTTTACAGAAAAATAATATCACTACTGTCAGCTGTTTGGCCTGCAATCAGACTTGTGAATCAACTGATCAGTGCTTGGGTAATGTTGACGGCTGTGTCCAGTGTCTGCCCAACGGTTCCGGTCAAAATACCTGTCAACCTCCTCCACCAGTCTGTGGAGCGAGTTGTACCCAAGCTAGCGATTGTGCCAGAAATGTAAATGGTTGTACCTCATGTGAACCAAATCCTTCGGGTACTGGATCTGTTTGTGCTGCTCCACCTGCCTGTGGTACCGGTTGTGTGAAAGACGATCAGTGTACCGGAGCAGTCAAAGATGGTTGTACTGTTTGTCTCCCAAAAACAACCGGATCTGGCAGCGTTTGTTCTAAACCACCTGCCTGTGGGGTCAGTTGCGAAGCCGATTATCAATGTGCCGGTACCAAAGATGGTTGTAGTGTTTGCGCTCCGGGAGCCGATGGTAAAAAGATCTGTCAGGAACCTTTTGATGAGGGTGCATGTAAATGTGATGGATTTAATGCTATAAATCTCCAGGATCCAACTAATTCAAATTTCCAGTTTGAAGCTTTTGGGAAAGTTGAAGGTGCCAATGTCAATAAAGCTGCAATTAAAAGCATCCAGTTTCAGATGACTAAATCCACCAAATCCAACCCAAATACTGGGACGGTGATCGCTTCTTCAGATTTATTGACGCCCCAAATAGTTTCTAGCACTTCGGATAAAGTCCGTTACAAATCAACTTGGAGTGTGACCCCGCCAGCCTATGATCCAAATGGTGTTTACCGGGTGTTTGCCAATATTAAATGTGATCGTAAATTTGCTACCAAATCCGCCAGTTTGAACAGTATTTTGGGTGATACATACAGCAGTGACTCCAACCAGTTGGTACAGAAAAATATTAATTATTCACCAATCCGTTTAACCCAAGCAAATGAAAATCTAGAACTAGGTACTCTTAAAGACGGGTACTTTACCAGAATTACCGAAACAGATTCTTGTCGCTTTATGCGCTTTGAATACGGACAATACTAACCTTATCCTGAAAATTATTTTACCCGGAGTTATTTTATTAGCTCTGATTTTAGTTGTGGCAGGATTTATATTATCGCAAAAAAAATCTATTCCAGCCAAAACGGCAACTGAACAATGGGCAGAGACCACCAGCCAATATCCAACAGAAAAAACAACACCTGTGGTCTCATTGCCACCTTTGGTAGCAGCAACTGCTTCAGAATCAGCCCTGATTGCCAGAATCAATGAACTGACTCGGCAGGTAGCTACATTTCAAACCTCGGATGCCAAAATTGATAATATGCAAAAACAGATCGATGATCTAGACAGAAGATTATCAAAATATGAAAATCCAACCAGTTATTCTATTACCAGTCCATCCCCAGGTGCATCTACAGCTGTGTCTAGTAATTCTTTTAGCGGTCCTCAATATATCTACGCGTTAGGGTATGGAGGCAGTACCACCAACACAGACTGGACAGAGATCCCCTCAATGACTATCGCTTTTGATCCGACAGATTATCCTGGATATAAATCGCTCCAATTGGAAGTCTATATGCACGTTCGAGATGGCAATGGGCAGGCATTTGCCCGACTATATACCTCAGGAACTGCGGCTACGTCTTCACAGGTTAGTTCCACCAATTATCAGGATGAATGGGTGAATGGCGGCAATTTTACCTGGAATACAGCCGCTACTTTTACTATTCAGATCAAAACTCTTAATGGTTATGATGCTTATATCTCCAATGCCAGGATCAAGATCAACTTCTAATTCGTAGTAATCTTTTCAAATAACCAATTGGATTTCGGTCAAATTCAGGCGAAGTAATCTGAGTTTTTAAAACACTTTTGATTACTTTTGTTAAGCGATCAGCTGGAATAGTAGGCTTACCTTCTTTGCCATAGACCTCAGCTTGTGTAAGATTGAGAATTGAATTTATAAGCCCTAGATGAGTGAAAGCCTGGGGGAAGTTTCCTAAATGATTTTTGGTGATTGGATCATATTCTTCTGCATAGAGTCCAAGTGGTGTAGCAATAGAAACAACCTTATCTAGCCAAATTCTAGCTTCCTCAGTTTGTCCCAACAGCGATAAACAATCAATCAACCAAAAAGTTGAAAGAAAAAAAGTTCCTTCACCTTCTTGTAATTTATTTTCAGTATCGGATGTTCTGAGAACAAACCAATCAATAGTCAGAGTGGTCATCACTTTATCCAGTGTTGATATCATTCTGGGGTCATTAGCTGGTAGTAGACCTACCATTGGTATATTGAGCGTTGAGGTATCAAGGGATGAAGAACCATAATGAGCAATAAATGATCCTAACTTTTTATCATAACCATGTTCCAAAATATCAGCTTTAATTTCATCTTTAGTTTTGTTCCATTTCTCAAAATCAACACCCTGAATTCGCTGGTTTTTGGCGATTCGAATACCTCGATCAACTCCAGTCCAGCACATAATTTTTGAATAAGTATGATGCTGATCTTCACCGCGACCTTCCCATATCCCGGCATCTTTTTCTTTCCAATGAACACAACAGTATTCCACTAGTTGTTTGACAAATCCTTTCATTGGTTCAGACAACTGGCCACCGGCATTTATATAAAGATTAATTGCTGTAAGTACTTCACCAAAAATATCAAATTGTTTTTGATGCGCTGCTCCATTACCAGTCCGGACCGGCCTAGATTTCATGTACCCGTCTAAATGAGTGAGCTCTTTTTCTTTCAACTCCTCTTCACCATGAATTCCATACATAATATTTAAAGTAGCTCCCTCTTTAATACAGACTTTTTCCAACCAGCCCATAAAAGCATTAGCCTCTTCGGTATATCCCAATCCAAGGAATGCGTAGAGAGTAAATGAGGCATCTCGGAGCCAGGTATACCGATAATCCCAATTGAGCCCACCACCAATTTTCTCAGGAATTGAGGTGGTCGCTGCTGCCACAATAGCTCCAGTAGGGGAGAATGTTAACAGCTTCAAAGCCAGAGCACTTCGGATTATTTGGGGACGGTAGACTCCTTCATATCGGCACTGAGCAGCCCAATTTTGCCAGAAATGGATGGTTCGACTGTATTTGGCAGCCAAGTGTTGATTGATTTTGTCTGGAGTATAGCTTGGTATAATTGCTTTTACCGGGTAAAAACTGAGAGAGAAAAATTCCTGTTCACCTTCTTTGAGGTCAAACTTGATCGTAATAAGGTTGTTTTTAAAGGTGACATTATGATGTTTTTTATTTAGTACCCAGACGTATTTCCGAGAGCTGATCATTACCTGATTTTTATTTTTACTAATCAGTACTTTTTCTCGAGCAAAATCAGGTGTAATTTTAAGTACTAGATCAAAAGTGTGATTACCTCGCACCGCTTTGACTAGACGAATAATCTTACTCCCATACTCTTTCGGTTGATTGTTTTTTCCAACCGGCATAAAATCCTGCAAAGAAACTCGGCCGTTGTGATTGAAAAAAATAGTTTCCAAAACATTGGTGTTTTCAACATATTGTTGATGGGTTTGGTAAAATCCAGCGGGAGCGAGTTTGAAGTAACCGCCTTTATCATCATCAAGCAAACTTAGTAAGAAAGCCTCAGAATCAAAATTGGGAAGACAACAAAAATCAATCGAACCAGTTTTGGAAACCAAAGCACAACTGCGACAGTTCCCTATGATGCCATAGTCAGCTAAAGTCCGATACATTAAATCTAGTATTACAAGCAGCAGAGTACATTTCAAGCAAGAAAATTGTGAGATTGGATTGAATTAAATCGATTTTTACCCTAAAGTAAGGTAAATGATTCTAAATCAAAAACGGATTAGAAACTTAAATAAAGCCGATTACCATCAAGGGTCAGTGGTTTACTGGATGAGCCGGGATCAGCGGGTATCGGACAATTGGGCACTGCTGTATGCTCAGGAGCTGGCTGAAAAAAATCAGCAGCCTTTGGTAGTAATATTTTGCTTAAGAACCAAGTTTGGCAACAGTACTGAGCGATTAGTCGAATTTATGCTAACTGGGCTGACAGAAGTTGAAGCCAGCTTAAAAGAAAAAAATATCCTGTTTTACTTTTTACTCGGCGAGATCGAAAAGGAGATCCCAGAATTTGTCAAAAAACACCAGATCGGTGCTGTCATTAGTGACTTTTCTCCTTTGAAATACAATCGTCAGTGGAAAGAGACCTTAGCAAAAAAACTAGAGATCCCTTTTTTTGAAGTAGATACTCACAATATTGTCCCAGTCTGGGAAGCCTCCCCCAAGCAGGAGTATGGCGCTTATACTATCCGTCCAAAGATACATCGGCTACTTCATGAATATTTAGTAGAATTTCCAGAACTGAAAAAACAATCTGCTACTTGGTCGCACAAAGAAGACAAAATAGACTGGAAGAAAATCCGTTCACAGCTAGATATCGATCATTCAGTGAAGGCAGTGGAATGGATTAAACCAGGTGAAAAAGCGGCCGAAAAAATGCTTGAAGATTTTCTAACTCATCGTTTGGCGGATTACAACAAATACCGAAATGATCCGACCAAAGATGCCCAGTCCGATTTATCACCATACATTCATTTTGGGCAGATCAGTACCCAAAGGATTGCTTTAGAAGTTGGAAAAATCCCCCATTTAAATACAGCCAAGGATGCTTTTTTGGAGGAGATATTTGTCCGAAAAGAGCTATCAGACAACTTTTGTTTCTACAATTCAGACTATGACAATCCAGCTGGATTTCCTGATTGGGCCAAAAAAACTCTTCACAAACATGCTGATGATAAAAGAGAAGTTGTATATTCATTAAAAGAATTAGAAGCAGGGCAGACTCATGATGAGCTTTGGAACGCAGCCCAAATGGAGATGGTCAAAAAAGGCAAAATGCATGGGTATCTGAGGATGTATTGGGCAAAAAAAATCTTTGAATGGAGTAAAGATGTCGCAACTGCTCAAAAAATTGCCATTTATCTAAATGATAAATATTTCTTGGATGGCCGAGATCCCAATGGATATGTCGGGATTGCCTGGTCAATGGGAGGCGTTCATGATAGAGCCTGGTTTGAGAGGCCTATTTTCGGGCAAATCCGCTATATGAATTATAGCGGCGCCAAAAGCAAATTTGATATCAAAAAATACATTGAGCAAGTGAACTCACTTTAATATGCTACACTGAAGGCATGGATTCCAATCTTTCCGAGACCCCAGTTGAATCAAATACATCCCAGCAGACAACTACCAATAAAATATCCCAAGCAACAGGGGAATATATTCACAACAATTATGAGACCTGGATTAGGAAAGTATTTGGCTTTGTCTTTGTGATTTTAAATTTTACCAGATCGACTATTACGCAAATGATCAGTCAAATCTTCAAATAATTTTTCTAGATTCATAATTATCATTTCATAATCCTAAGGTAAGAGACTGGAGTAACTGCTTTGATCAGACTTATTATAGTTCGGCTGACTGCACCCCCTTCCAGCCATTTATTGTGGATTCTAATGTTTCAATTTCAGCCTCATCACATAGGTGATTTACTCCTACTTTTCCACAACCGGACTTACAAAAGAGATTATATCAAAGTTGTAAAAGATTAAACTGGCAAGCTTTAGTGGAAAAAGTTAGAACTTTCTTTCTTAATCCATGAATTTTAATGATGTAATGATTTGATAAACAGTATTTAAATCTTTATATCTGTTTTCCCAATCCCAGAGATCAAAAATAAATATATTTTCCTCTTTTTTTAATATTACACTTAAACAATCAATATTATTTGGGCATGCTTTATGATGGATAGTATAAACAGTTAAATTTGGTAATTTAATAGTTTCTTTTGAACTTGGCTCGGGAAAATAACTTCCAAGATTTGATGAATAGAACGCATAATTCTCCAGATTATTGATATGGATGCTTATTGGTCCAGATGTTTTCGGGTCACTACTCTCTGGATCATTAGTATTATTAATATCATTCTTTGGTCCTAAAATAATATGATAGCCGGACCTGAGTTTTTCAGATCCTACCCCAAGAGCTGCTGTTGAAGTATCATCATAAACCCACTCAGCTGGATATTGAAAAGAAAATCGATATTTAGAATTTGAATAGGAATTCCAATTTGTAGGTATTACAACACTCAGAGTAATGTTATTCTCATCAGGGTTGGTACTATTTTGAGTTAGCAGAGAATTAAATGGAGAATGATTTTCTAAATATGTATTTTTTCTAATTCCCGAATAATAAATTCCTACTCCAACTACAATAATTACTAAAATAGTTCCTAGAATAAGAGATAAACTACCCTTTTGATTGAACATTAACTTAAGTATTTCATCAAGTAACAGTTACCGTCAAGGTTCGAATCTTAACAGCCCGTATAGGTAAGGTTGAAACTAAATTTATCTGCAGGGACTAGTGGAGGATTTCCGAACTTTTGAATGGGCGAAACAGATTAAATATCCAAATTTAGTTTTTGAAAAAAGTATGTTTTATTTAGTTCAAATTTGAATCAGTGTGTCCTGAATAACTTTATACATTAAATGAATATAAGAATTATTTAAAGTTTCATTTTTCACTAATTTTAGAGCTTTTATCAATTTAAGGTCTTCTTCAGTATGAAGTGATTCCCCTCCAATAAGTGACTGGGTATTTGCACCACCGATTAAACATGGAGCAATAACGATTGAAACATTATCAATCAAACCTTTTCTAATCCATTCAGCATTTAAAGTTCCGCCTGACTGTATGGTTATTCTCTTTACATCATATTGGTTTTTCATCTTTGACATTAAATCAGTCAAATCAACTTCATTATCATATTGAATAACTTCAATATTTGAGAAATTCTCTTTAACTTTATATGCCGGGTGATCTTTATTTGTTGTAACTAGATAAAGAGTCTTAACCCATTTGGCCAAATATGCAATGCCTTTTTCGTTTAAATGAGGTTTATTATCAATAATAATGAAACTAACAGGCATTTTTTCTGGTTCTTCTTTTCGTTCATTTAGTCCAATTTTTGCCATAACTCGACCAGAATTTAAAGAAACTATATCTGTCCGTCTTTCAATATCGTAATACTGCTTCAAACCTTCTTTGACCCCAATAATCCGTTTAAAGTCTTTATCCACATCAAGATTATCATTATCACCTGTAGAAATTTTTCCGTCTAACGATTGAATGAGAAATAAAGTAGTAATAGGTCGATCCATATATGAATACTATAATTTAAAAAAATTAAAAGCAATAGAAATATTTTATAATTTGAAATCCCTAGTCTGAAGATAATTTATTCATTTGATATGCACTTATTACAACTAATAGACCTCCAAGTAATTCTTGAAACAAAGGAATTTCACCATAAAACATAAAACCTAAAGCTATAGCAAACACAACTTCTAACATAAGTAAATTACCAGCTAATACTGCTTCTATTTTTTGAAATCCGTAATTGGTGAGGAATAAGTTAATGACATTAAATAGTCCAGCGATAATAAGAACCACCAAACTTATATAAGGCAAACCAGCTATATTCGGCATTCCTTCACCTAAGATAAAGGATGTTGGTATTAAAAGTAGAGTGCTGATGAAAAAAATTATTACAGCAATTTCCTTATTATTGAGTAAATCACTTTGCCATTTTCTTGCAATATAACTAACAGCAAACGAAACACTAGCAACTAGCGCAAATATTTCGCCCTGTCCCCAATTAAAAATATTAGAATAATCCTGAACTGCAATTAACAAAACCCCAACAAACCCTAATGCAACATACAGAGCCTTTTGAAAAGTAAATTTTTCTTTCAAAAGTATAAAACCAAATAGTTCAACAATTGGCAATGCGCCGATAAATGAAACATTGCTGTATTTGGTCGTAGTATAGGCATAACTAAGTAGCGTTACAGCAATACAGTAAAGTGTGACTGAACGAATTAAGAGAATATACCATTCTTTGAGCGGTATTTTTTTGATTTTGCTAAAGTTGATGTCTTTATAAAATATAATTAGTCCTAATATGAACGCTGCAAAAATTCTTAAATAAGTTTGTTGAATGATACTGAAATCATTCTGGAGATATCTTACAAATAAGCCCATTGAAGCAAAGACAAACGCTAAGAGTAAAAGTGCGATAATCCCTTTATTCCTTTCAGTATTTTTAATTTTCATGATTTAGTTACTTGCTTTGATATTAATATTTTTAATCATTTGTAAAAGTTCTTTATCTAATACTTTGAAATTGTCATATTCTTTACCATTTTTATCAGTATAAATTGCTGCATTTACGTATAAAACCACCTTAACTGACTCAGTGATATTTAAAATTGCTATATATCCTCTAAGTTTAATGGGTTGATAAGACTCTAAATCGCGATTTGGGTATGGAATTAGCTGGCTGCTATCTATGTTTAAGGACGGATTTGATTGATTAAAATAGATAGCTAAACCGGCAATTTTTAATCTGTTATAAAAGCTAATTTTTCCATCTCCAACATCAGTATTAGAAAAAATATTACCTCTGAATAAATGACCTCTATAATTACTAATTTCTACCTCACCGAGCTCATCAATTTCTTTACTATCAATCTCAACTTTAGGTTTATTATTTCCGTATATCTTTAACCAATTATTTTGATCAGCTTTTGCTAATAGAAAATGATCATTTATATTCCAAGATTTGTTTTGGTTAAATTTAACAATATATCCACCTAACCAACTTTGATAATAAGGAGAGTCTGCATTAAACCTAGAGGATAAACCGTTATTAGTTGCTCCAAAGGTAAAGTAATTAGTTCCAACGGCATTCAAACCTTCATTTTGCCATACTTGATCCATTTCAAACACGACATGGCCTTGTATGAATGTATTAGGTAGATTATCGAAAACTAAGCTATAACCTAACCGCCTTTCTTTGATCTTAGTTATAAAATAGGCAAGTAAGAGTAGTGGTTTAAAGATAATTTCCAAGGTCATTTCTTATTTATAACATCTTTGAGCCTAAAGTTCGATTCTCTATCTGGGCTAGTAGGGTTTGATGCAGAAAAATGAGGCTATCTAAAATGCAGGCTCTGGCTAACACGTTTGAACCTATGATTGGCTGAAACCATATCAACCGATTGATTTAACTATTAGTAATTTACAAAATCTGTTTGGTAATGCGGGACAGGCTTTTATCTGAAGATCTTAATAAAACAAGGAATTATTTTTTATTTTCTATTTTAATGTTGGTTCCATCGGCTTTAATTTTCAACCAATCTCCCTGCTCTATTCTACCAGGTATACCTCCACCAGGCGGATAAAGTGCAGTGACTTGTGACCGTCGCATTACTGCCACGTCGTCATGTTGTAAAAATCCTTCTGAGCTAGAAAGTAAAGTTGCTTGTAAGTTATCATAACGTTTTCCATTAGATGCCGCTCTTAATCTACCAAATGCAGCTAACGGTTCTCCGTCTTCTGGAAGATTGTCGTACATTTCAAAAGCAAAGTTATATTCTAGTGCTTTAGCCCTAACTTCTATTCCTTCGGGGGGTGTTACACCAATTATAATGGGACGGATAATATCGAAATCAATTTCAGATCCATCAGCAACTTTAAACGCTGGCTTTTCAATTTGCTTAAACGGTCGGACTTGAAATAACAATGTCGGATTCAGGCCAAATTCAATTTGATAAGCCCAATTTGGATCCATATCAGGTAGACTAGCAATCCGATCATGCCATTTAGCAATTTTGGCTAGTTCATCTTCAACAGGCGGAATCGAATCCTTATGAAGCCAGTTATTAAACCATTCTAATGGTTCAACTTTACCGTCTGGCGTGGATGCATAAGAAAAACGAGTTGCCCCCCAAAAATAATGGCGATCAGTTGGTGTAAGCGCAAAAAGATATTTTTCATCTTGATTAGGATGTTTTATATAAGTTCCAATTTGTTCACTTCTTGCTTTCTCCGCTACAATTGCATTTATCTGATCAGGCAATTCCATCCCTATGCCACTTTGCTTTAATCTTGTAGGGGAACTACGGACTTCATCAACTTTTGCTCTTAAATTATCTGGCCAAGATTCTAGAGTCGGAAACTCACCTTCGTAACCATCCAGCTCTTCAACTGCACTAGAACGAACAAGCCAAGTAAGATTAAATTTAGGTTTTCTGATTCGTCTTAAAAAAGCTGCAGTTGTTTCACCCGTTCGGGATGCAACCATTGGGGCTTGAGGAATATCTGGCAGTTTCTCTGCAACATACATTAAAATACCTGCTTTAGCGCCATATTCGTGAACTAATCCTTCTGGATATTTCATTGAGGAATTATACTCAGCAGCTTATAAAAAGTAAATTGACCGTAAGAGGTTCGAATACTAAGAAGCCTTAGGTAGAAAAACGAAGCTAACTTTGATTGCAGGCTCTGGCCAACACGTTTAGAACCTATGAGTGGTTAAAGAGTTATGAACCAATAGAATCTTCAGTCGTGCTGCTTAAAAATATTTTGTTAATTGATAATGTTAAAAATTCTTTAATTACTTTATGAATTTTAAAGATGAAATGATTTTTTCAAATTCTTCTTGTCGTCCTTTATCTTCGGAGTCACTTGTCACGATAGATATAAAATAATTATTATCTGGTGTGTGAAAAAATGTAGTTGTTAGAAATCTATTTGAACTTCCAGTACTTCCAAATATTCCCTCTACTACGGTTGCTTTAATTCCACCCACTACACGAGTAGATTCTTTTAAAACTTTATAATACTGGCTAGTTTTGGCAGAATTCACCCAATTATCAAAGTCTCCACCTTCATCCTTAGCAGGTCTAACTTCTACACCTAAATTATCAAGCATCTGAGAATTTTCTTGCGACAAAGGTGATATAGAAATATTATCATTTTGAGGGGAGAGTGTAATATTTCCTGCACCAGGAGCAACCCCGATAGCTTTCCAATCAGATGGATAGCTTAATGTGAAATGGTATTTTGAATTAGTATAAATTTGCCAATCAGATAAATTTGATGGTTTTGAAGAAGATACCGCTTGTGGAGATGAAGAACTTGTAACTGTCGGGGTCGGATTAGGAGTTTGAGATATTGTCGATGAAGTACCTTGTTTAATACCTAAATAATAAGTTCCTGCTCCAACACCAACTAGAACTACAAGAAGGCTCAAAATAAGAGCTAAATTACCTTTTTGGTTGAGCATTGACTCAAGTATTTCATTTCATACTTACATAGTCAAGGTTCAAATCCTAAGAGGTGTTAGTCAAAAAATGAAGCTAAATTTGTCTGCAGGGGTACTAGGATTCGAACCTAGAAAAGCAGTTTTGGAGACTGCTGTGATACCATTTCACCATACCCCTAAGGATTAAATTCGAAATTCTAATGTCGAAATCCGAAACCAATTCAAATCTCAAAAAATAAAATTCAAAATGTAGAGGTATTATAGCTAAAAAACAGCCAGGGAGCAAAGGTTAAGAGTCAGAATTAATTAACCTTGGTAGAGCCGTCGGTGGCGCCGGCTTGGACAGAGACTGCTCCTGGCTCGATAATTTGGGTTGAGCGGATACTGCCGCCAATATCCATACTCCAGCCATGAGCCTGAATGATGGAGTTGGATAAGACCACTTGTTGAGGGTTGGCATGCGGCTCAATTTTCATCAGCCGGCCATATTGAGGCAGCTCGCCCGAGAAAGCACCTGTCAGATTGAGACTTTTAATGCTACTGCTACCAGTGCCATAGATCAACCAGCCACTCGGATCCATGCCGTTGTTTAGCAAAAGATTTTCTAGTACCAGTCCATCCACTGCTCCGCCTATTTCAAAAGTATTTTTCGGTGGGATACCACTTTCTGACTCTATAACGACATTGCTTAAACTAATATTGGCTGTAGTGCCACGCAGATCTACTTCACTGGGGCCATCGGTAGAGATCACCCCGCCATACATTTTAAAATTGGAAGCATTCTCAACAATGACATTGGTAGTATTGGCGAGTCTGGGGACTGAAGTTTTATCAAAACGATCACCGTTATAGGGCGGTTTGCGCTTTAAGATCAGGGTATGTATCTCACATTGAACACAGGTCAGATCTGAGGTGTAATTGATCGGATTTGGGGCAGGAAGTGTGTAATAAGGCGATGATACATATCCACCTGTCCCTCCAATTGAATTTGAGCCGGTCATGACCAAGGCGGGAGTTCCATTTTTGTATGAATGAATCGAGATATCAGTGAACGTATTATTAACTGATCCGTACAGATAAATACCGGCTTTTTCCCACCATCCGGCAATAAACACCCGATTTAAACTGACTTTTGTACTTTGTGCAAACAAGATCCCCACTGAAGGATTGACCGCAAAATCACCGTTTTCCTGCATCGGATCCTGAGCCCAGATACTCATATTTTCCATAGCAAAATAAGGTGAATTGGAAGCATCAATTACAGGTATTGAAGATGTTTGTTTGGAAGGTATTAGTCGGGTACCTAGCATTGTCTCCCCGCGCATCCGAAAACTCTGCATTCCGGTAACATTTAGCGAACTAATTATATAATCACCATAAGGGAAATAAATCTCTTTATAACCCAATCTTCCTCCCGGACCAGTCTGATTGGCAGCTTTAATTGCTTCTTGGATTGCGACAGTATCATCAGTAACACCATCTCCTTTAGCTCCAAAAGATTTAACATTGATAGTGCCGGGAGAAGTGGTGAATTTTCGGCCAAAATTAGAAACAACTGAATTGAAATCAAAAATATCTACCGACCCATTACCATCAATATCTGCATCAGGATTACCATTGGCAGTATTTGTACTAGTAGCGGTCCCAGATTCGGAGGCAAAACTATTTAAAATTTTACGGGTTTGTGTCTGATTGGTCGTAACAAAAATACCTACAATCAAGATTACAACAATAAAAATTGAAGAGAAGATTTTTAATTTTGACATTATTAACTTCGGCGTTTAATGATACCAAGTTGGAAGAGTTTGTCTGCCATTCTTGAAAAGTCAAAAGTGTTGATACGATTGTCATCATTAAAATCCAATAACTGTTTTCCAGCCGGAACAGGGTTCGAAGCACTAAAATTGGAAAGCATTATCGACAAGTCTGTTAGATTGACCTGGCAGTCTGAGTTACCATCACCTTTTAATGTAGCACAATTTCCTGATGGAGAAGCTATCGGAGAAGGAGATACTACTGGGCTGGGGATCACGATCGGAGAAGGCGACGGGGTAGTCCCATCACCTGTGATTACAACAGAGTCATCGGTGGTTTTTTGAATAATATTGGCGTTGGTGGAATTACTAAAAATCTGTGATTGATCAGTTAAATCTAGGGTAGCTGTACCACCAGCTTTGGCTTTAAATGTGATTTTGGCAATAGTCATCGCTGTCCCGGCTGTTTTATAACCAGGATTTGGAACACCTCCAACCAGAGAGATCTGTCCGGTGGTATTGTCGTAAAAATTTTCAGCCCAGGTAGTGATAAATGAATCAGAAGTATCGATCCCTGTTACTTCCAGTAAATTGGCCGGAAAATTGATTTTTGATACAAACAAATTGGCTTCTGATATATCGGTTCTGGCTTTTAGTTCGGCTACAAATGACTCATTTACATTAGCTGAAGCAGAGGCTTCTATTGAAAGAGAAGTTTCTGGATTGGTAATAACCGTACCTGAAGAATAAGTATTACCATTACCGCCATTGTACAAATTACCAATTTCAGCTGCTGTCAAAGGTCTGGCCCAGACACCAATTTCATCAACTACCTGACTTTGATTGGCTGATAGTAGTGGACCATTGGAGCCACTAATTGAAAATGCGCCATCAGTATCACAGTAAAAAGCTGAAGCAGTGGAGGTGTAGGCTAGTGTTCCATTTTTGTAAATTTTGACAATTCCCGGATTTTGGGCTGTCACCGTAGCCATCAAATGGGTCCATTGGTTTAATGGGGCATTTATAGCTGACTGAAATCCGATCGCCGAATCATTGGTACAGTCAGAATTTCCCATCTCAACCCGGACATTTCCAGTTGGTCCATACATCAGCCAGTAGCCTGTTTTCTGATTGTTTACTGCAGCTTTACCCACTACATAAGTTTGAGTAGTAGCATAGGATTTTGGATAGACCCATCCGCCAAAAGATATACCGGTTGTCGAAGTTGGTTCAAGTTTGTCTGCCCCACCACAAACAGCATCGGTACAGGAAAATTTACCAGCTCCTGTACTGCCAATGGCTTTATTAACTTTTCCGGTTTGGTTGTATGAAACAGTTTCGACTGGAGTGAGTGCAATCGAGCTTATTGAATCAACCACATTACCAGATGTCTCTTCAAGTTTCCAGTAAGCTCGTAAACCATCAACTAATGTCCCGCCGGTATCCGGATTAAAACCAGCTGGCCCAGTGATTGGACTAGGTGATGGCCCAACTACACCAATTGAAACCTGGGAAGGTGTCAGATCGCCAGCCTGATTCTGATTTTGATTGACCACGGTAACTATTGTATTAGCGGCATCTATAGCAATTGTAGTAGTTGTCAGATCAACCAAAGGTTTGAATCGCAAGGTAGCTATCGATCCTGTGCCTCCATGAGGAGTGCTTGTACCTACAACAAAATCAACAATGCCAGTTGATGGTAGATTTGGATCAGTAGAAGTTGTAGGCTGTTGTAAAGCTACTGGCATAAAACTACCAAGAGTTGTACTGATAAGCTGCAGTTTATGATTATCAAAAGTCACTCTTACTTGCGCCCCTGAGGCGGAAGCCTGCTTGGCATCAAGCACCACATCAACAGTAAATTCCTGATTTACGGTAGCATTAATCGCTGGTGGTTCAATTTTTAAATCAACTCCATTTTCCGATGCCCTGGGACGCAGTTGAGTCTGTCTTTGAGCCAGAAACACTCCTACACCCACACCAAATACCAACAGAAAAACTGCAATCACAC
>CAYOMO010000014.1:10111-17819 GCA_964405065.1 uncultured Gammaproteobacteria bacterium | reverse complement strand
AGAGTAACGTCAAGAAGATGACTGAAAAACGGCTTCGTACCGTGCCAGAATTGTACCGCATGCAAGACACAATTCGTGAAACGATTGGCAACAACTTCGCGACACGTTGTCTAGCTTACGCGGCAGGCGAAATCTCGGAGATGGAACTCTATGAAGATTTGAAAGTCGAAGCTGATAACCTCGGTATCCCTTACAGCGTACCTCAGATTATTACACCACCGGAGTAAGCTATGACATCACCGATCTATATTGACACTGAGACTTGCGGCTTGCATGGTATGCCTGTGTTGATTCAGTGGGCCGAAGGTGATGGTGATGTGCAGTTATTCTCGCCCTGGACTAATCCGATTCATAAAACGTTGCGATTGATAGAGAAGTTCGCAACACACCAAGACGGATTAGTATTTTTCAATGCAGCATTTGACTGGTTCATGTGCTGCAAAATTTACACAACGTTCATACTGTATCACGACCATGATGAGATTCCAGAGAACATAATCGATGAATTGGCTGAACTTGAAATGTTGGCTCGTGACGGACTTTGTGTTAAGCCTGTCACTGTTTGTGATATTATGCTTCATGCCAGGAAAGGCCCGTACCAGTCGACTATGGATCGCGGAGATATTCGAATCCGTCGCGTTCCGACGGCTTTAGCTTGGCAACTAGCCGACGAACTAGAGAAACGAATCAAGCTGAAAGACATTTACTTCGCTCGCAGGAAAAACAAACGAGCACCTAAGTGGAATATCTATGATATTGTCGATTCCGACGGTGATGTCGATGTGAACTTCAAAGACATCGTGTTGAAGTTCGCACCATCAGCAGCACTCAAGGCTCTAGCTGTTGATGCACTTGGAATCGACATGACCGAGATTCTCTTGTTTGGTGACGTCGAGGTCGACGAGGCGTGGTATCCAGAAGAGTTAGGCTACGCTCCATTCGCTAGAGCCATTGGTACGCGGCATGATTGGAAAGGCGCATGGCCAGAGAAGATTCGACATCATATTGGCCATTGGAACTATCACGAAACAGCTAGACGCTATGCGGCAGATGATGTGAAATACACGCGAGCGTTGTATTACAAGTTCGGTTCACCGGAACTGGGTGACAATGATTCCGAACTAGCGTGCATGGTGGCAGCTGTCAGGTGGCGCGGATTCAAGCTCGATTTGGCGAAGCTCAAAGCACTACGAATCGAAGCCGCGAAGCGATTCGTCAATATACCCACAGCACCGGCACAAGTGCGGTACTATGTCACGCAGTGTCTTGACGAAACTGAGAAGCTCGTGCTTCGTGGTTCGACCAAGAAAATTCTGCTTGAAGAAATCGCAAAGTGGTTGCGGCCTTGTCCGATTTGTAATGCTAAGGCGAATATCGAGTTCGCCGAGGGCATGACGATGGATGAGGACGAAGTACCAACGATTAGCATGGAAACGCAAATCACCGCGGCAGCCGCTAGTAAAGACTGCTTAGTTTGCGAAGGTAAAGGAACGATTCCGCACCCCGCAGCAATACGTGCGCAAGAAGTTCTGGATGCCAGGGCATCGACAAAAGAAGTGGAGATATTTGATAAGCTAATCCATTCTGGCCGATTCCATGCGTCGTTCAAAGTTATTGGTGCGTTGTCAAGTCGTATGTCTGGCACAGATGGCTTGAACGCACAGGGTATCAAGAAAACCAAAGAAGTACGTTCGTGCTTCCCATTAGCTTGGGATGGCATGATTCTCTGCGGTGGTGACTTCGCTGGCTTCGAAGTCACAATCGCTGTTGCGGTGTATGACGATGAGAATCTGCGTAACATGCTGCTGACTTGCGAGCAATGTGGTGGTGCAGCACGATTTGTGCATGAGAAGAACGATTTCATTTGTGAGAAGTGTTCGGGTAATAAGCAAAAGAAGATTCATGCGTTGTTTGGTTTGCATTGCTTCCCTGAACATACATATGAATCGCTTAAGGCCACCAGCGGCACGAAGGACGACAAGTACACACGAGCCAAGTCTGGTGTATTTGCACTCATGTACGGTGGTACGGAGTTCACGCTGGCTGATAGGCTTGGTGTTCCGGTCGAGATCGGTCTCAAAGCCCTAGCGAGTTTCCATAGGGAGTTCCCAGGTGTTAGAAGATTTCAACAAGACATCTTCAACAGCTTCTGTTCAATGCGACAGCCTAATGGATTGGGTAGCAAGGTCGAATGGCACGAGCCGGCTGATTATCGCGAGACGATGTTTGGTTTCCGTAGGTATTTCACGCTCGAAAATCAGATATGTCATGCATTATTCACCTTGGCTAATAAGCCACCAGTCTCGTGGCGAGACGTAAAGATTAAGGTATTGCGGCGTGATCGTGTTCAAAGTGCTAGCGGTGCTGTTCAGTCGTCCTTATACGGTGCAGCATTCCAGATTCAAGCTGCTAACATGCGTGCAGCGGCTAATCATGACATCCAGTCTGCTGGTGCGACAATCACCAAAGCCGTGCAACGTCGTGTGTGGGATTTACAACCGTCCGGCATCGGTGAATGGCTTGTTCAACCGATGAATATCCATGATGAAATTCTAACCCCATGCAAGCCTCACATGTGTGAACTGGTTAAGAAAACAGTCAATCAGGCTGTTGAGGAATTTCGGGAGAAGATTCCATTAATTAAAATGGATTGGGTCATCGGACTCAAATCCTGGGCAGAAAAGGGGTAATCAATATGGAGCCATTTCAGTTAGCTATTGCAATGGCCTATCAGACGATGATGCACTTGTCAACGAAGCAGATGTCTCAGACACTTGGTAAAGATGAAATCCTATTACATGGACAAGCATGTCGAACTCTTCAAGGGTATTTTCGACTGAATGAGATTACCGTCGAAGAACTCGTAACGGCAAAATTGGAAGGTCTGCATGGAGACGCGAACTAAAACTGATGCTCTCCAATATGCACGCAATCAATTGTTGATTAGCCGTAATTTGCATACGGCTGTCAATAATTGTGCTTTTGGTGAGGCTTATGATGCGGCTACGGCTGAGCAACGAAAATTGATTTGGTCTCAATTAGAAAAGAAAGAGTACAAATCACTTTCGCAACTCGTTCGTAAGATTCTACGTACTGATCTAGCCAATCTTGCAACGCGAGAGTTACGACAAATCGCACAGGAACTTGGCATTCAACATTACTCGATACTTCCGAAAGCAAGTTTGCTTTCGGCGATTACGCAGAAGGAAAAGTCAAATGAATCAAGCCATGCAGTTGCTGGACAAGATGGAGCCACACTTACTGCGATCCAAGGTCTCGGTAAAGCGCCTGTCGAGGTTCCGTGCCAATCTGAAGGCATACAACGATACGTTGATTATCAAATTTAGCCGTCTCATGCAAGACATCGAATTACATGAGTACCGCGAAGTCCAAGAAATTTGGCAACTGATTCCAGAAACACAGTGGCAGAGTTATGAAGCTTTCGATATTGAAGGACTTCGTGAACAACTGCTATTGGCCGCAGCTTTGAAAAACCTTCGCCTAATCTTCATCAAAGGAGTTCTCGATGCGCAAGAAACCAGGCCAGAAACAACTTCAGAAACTGCTGACTGAATCGGTATTCAATCCAGACAAGGTTGGCCCACTCAAGATTATCGCCGATCTTCGCAATGCAGCATACTGTGAAATGCGTGCCATTGAACTGATCCAAGAAGCTCGGATGTTTGCCCCAACAGATAACACCCATGAACACTACCACGACAAAATCAAACAGGCCATCAGTCTCCTCGTACTAGCAAGGGCGGAGCGACAACATGGAACCGCTAAAAATCAAGAGCAAAGCTAATCTCGAATCTACAATACGCGATAAGATTGTTAGGGAATTGGTACTACGTGGCTGGTATTGTCGTGTAACACATGGCAACGCCTACCAATCTGGATTCCCTGACATCTTCGCGTGTTCTCGTCGTTACGGCGTTCGATGGATCGAAGTCAAGCGCCCAACAGGCTCACGATTCACACAAGCACAATTGAATGTGTTCACGAAATTCGCCAGTAAGAACGTAGGCGTCTGGGTTCTTGTCGCAGACACCGAGTGGGAAATCAATAAGTTATTTGGTCCATCTAACTGGTATTCAATGTTGAATACCAGTCGTGGTATTGAGTTATCTGACGAAGTTGAACGCATACCAAAATCAGGACCAGAAGCGATTATTCAGAATGGGATATTAGCGAAACTCACAAAGGATTGTGGCTGCAAAGATTCTGCGACATGTGCTAAGCATCCTTTGAATAATTGGTTTTGCCTTGAGACTTATGGCAGTATGTACCAATCAGGTTTCCCAGACATTTACTGCTGTCATAAGGCTTATGGCACTCGCTGGATCGAATGCAAGAATCCTGTAAGCTATAAGTTCACGGCAGCACAAACGGATGTATTTCCGTGCTTGGCGTCACAAGGTGTTCCAATACATATCATGACGGCTGACCATGATGTTGAGTTGAACTTATTGTTTCAACCTGCAAATTGGTATAAGTACATGTGGCATTCCTAGAAGGATATTATCATGTTTGTCAGACATCGATTCAAGCTGGCCGAAGAAACAACTGATCTCTTGCGGGTCATGACTCCGAAGTTCGGATTCAACGGGTTTGGCGAGTTCATTTTCTATCGCACGTATTCGCGTGAAATCTGTCACAAATGCCGTAGCGGAATTAAGTACGGTCTGGTGGATGAACAGGGTCATCGGGTCGATAAAGCTCAGGACTATTGTCCTGTTCACGGTTTTGATTTTGAATACGGCCAAGAGACCTGGGCGGATGTCATCATCCGCATGGTCAATGGCGTATTCAGCATTCGCAAAGACTGGTATCTACGTAATCATATCTCTTGGGACGAATCTTTCTGGCAGCACTATGCCAAGCACTTCGCGATCTCCGCGTTCCTTATGGAATGGATGCCGCCCGGCCGTGGTCTATGGGCTATGGGTACGGATTACGTCTACGCACGCGGCAGCATGGCTCTTCAGAATTGTGGCTTCACACTAATCGGCGATCACATTGGTGTGGACATCAACTGGACGATGGATGCCCTTATGAACGGTGTGGGTGTCGGCTTCGGACCAGTTCGTGATGATCGACTCAAAGTCTATGTGCCACGAGGCGAATACGACTATGTGATTCCAGATTCGCGTGAAGGTTGGTGTGAGGCTACTGAACTCCTAATCAATAGCTTCATTTATCCTGGCCAGCAAAAACCTCGACTAATCTACGATAAGATCCGTCCGGTAGGACAACCGATTCGTGGATTCGGCGGCATCAGTTCTGGTCCAGAATCGCTGATGCGATTGCACAAGCAAATTGAAGAATTCGTTGACATGTTCGGAACCACAAAGTGGTATGACAGCGTGTTGTTCAAAACCGATTTGGCTAATGCCGTGGGTTGCTGCGTTATCAGCGGCAATGTTCGGCGTTCAGCTGAGCTATGTGCTGGAGCAATTGACGATGTCATCGACTTGAAGAATTACGACAAATACCCGTATCGCGAGACGCACGGATATATGTCCAACAATTCTGTGCTGCTCAAGGAATCTGAGGATTTCGAGCGTCTTGACGAGATTGCCGAACGTATTCTCACGAACGGTGAGCCGGGAATCATTAACTGTCGAAACTTGCCTCTTGGCCGTATTGGTAAGTCGATGGAAGGATTACGCCTAGATAAGGCGATCGGTTTCAATCCTTGCTTGACGTTTGAATCAAAGATTCTAACGGCTGATGGTCGCGGATATGTGGCTATTGGTGAGCTTGCCGCTGTTGGGGATGATGTTGATGTATACTGTATTGATGATCGTGATTCCTTATGCATTGCTAGACTGCGACACCCTCGCAAAACTGGCGAACAAGTGCCAATTGTTAAAATCAAATTCGACGATGGTTCCACACTTCGATGCACGACAAATCATCGCATAATGTTGCGAGATCGTTCGTTCAAAGAAGCGGGCGAGCTTGTTTCAGGCGATTCCGTTGCAATTGTAAATCGCTACGACTCCATTCCAACCGAAGGGCAATCTTCGACGTTTTGGAAAGATTACATTCAACTGGGGTATGGCGGACAAACTCGATTCGAACACCGAATGATTGCCGAGCGTTGCTTTGGGGAACTTCAACACAATCAGCATGTTCACCATATTAATGGCAACAAGAAAGACAATCGATCTGACAATCTACAGTTAGTTTCTGCAACCGCGCATTTGTCTGAGCATGGTGCTGGCGATAGTAATCCTAATTATAGCGGCGTGTCGAATCAAGAGTTGTTGCAAATGGGCATTGCTCTTTGCGAGCAATTAGGTCATCGGTTTTCTCGCCACGATTGGGCGAAAGTTGGAATCTCATTAGACTCAGCTTATCGCTTGGCTGAGTTTGGCAGTTTCATGGAATTCGCGATCATTTGTGCTGATTTGGCTGGCGTCGTTAATGACCCAATCGACACCAGAACTTTACGGCTTCTTATAAAGGCGCGTGAGCAAGGATATGATTGCGAGGTCATTGGCGACCATGTCCACATCAATCGTGTCTGCGAACAATGTAAGCAGACCTTTTGGATTGATTATGGTCGCCGCGAACAGTCTTTTTGTTCATTCACTTGCACAAACGCTGGCCGAGACTATAGCCTCAATGCTATAGGACTACGCAAAGCATTTGCAGAAAAGCGTAAGACAATCGCCCAGGAACAATTGCGAGTCTATGTTGATTTGAAAAAACAGCTAGGCCGGATGCCCCTTAGAAAAGAATGGCAAGCGTCTTGTCGGGATGAAGCAATTTCACCTGAAATTGGTCGAAGAAGCTCACCATTCACAAGCTGGGGTGCGTTGGTTATTGCGTCTCATGGTTTTAATCACGCTGTCGTCTCCGTTAGCGACGACGGCTTTGCAGATGTATATAATGGGACTGTTGATGATTTTCATAACTATATTGTGAAAATCTGTGACGACAGGTCAAAAGGTTCGTGTATTGAACGCGGCGTAATCACACCCCAGTGTGGGGAGCAACCACTTGAGAATAAGGAACTCTGCACGCTTGTAGAATCATGTCCAACAATGTGCATCGATGAACACGGCTGGTATAAGGCTTTGGAATACGCCACGCTCTACGCATCAACAGTCACGCTGTTACCGACTCACCGACCGGAAACCAATGCGGTCATGCAACGTAATCGTCGTATCGGTGTTGGTATTATCGATGTTGCCGGCTGGCAGCAGCAGATTGGGACAACCAGTTTGACAAAGCACTTGCGACATGGCTATGGTGTCGTTCGACGTACTAACAGCTGGGTGAACAATGAAGCGGGTATTCCTGAAGCGATTCGTGTTACCACAATCAAACCGGGCGGCACGACACCAAAACTGCCCGGACTCCGATCTGGTTGGCAGTGGCCGACTTTTGGTCTGACATTGCGTCGTGTTCGTGTAGCATGTAATCAGGCTGTTCATGCGATTCTCACCGCAGCGGGCATCCCACACGAACCGGATGTATTCTCTGCGAATACGGATGTGTTCGAATGGCCAATTGACCAATCGGATGGTGATCGTGTTCGGTCAGCGACGGAAGTCTCACTGTGGGAACAAGCTATGATGCTTGTACTCATGCAGCGAGAATGGTCTGACAATGCTGTATCAAATACGTTGTACTTCAAACCCAAATGGAATCTGATCAAGGACATCAACCTAGGCCAGTCTTTCGTTGAGACTGA
>CAYOMO010000014.1:7987-10011 GCA_964405065.1 uncultured Gammaproteobacteria bacterium | reverse complement strand
GTCGTGGGTGTCTATCGTCAAATGCCGGAAGAAGGTATTACGCGTGAGGAATACAATCAACGTCTCTTCAACATGAGATCAATTGATTGGTCCAAGCTACGTCGTAGTGACGGTATCGATGAAAAGTATTGTGAAGGTCCGTCTTGTGAACTTCCGCGGAAGTGAGTCAAGCAACATGGCGAGGAACAGAGTGGCACTGTCTAATCACTAAGCCTGACAGTGTGCTTGATTTCACTTTTCTCTAGGAGTCTTATGCAAGTGACATTTAATCTCCACTGTTCTAAGCCAAGTTGTAAGCTTGGCTTTCTCCGTTACACCTGCCCAAATTGTCAGTCCGATAATAAGGACTATGACGTTTGGCGATTATTAGGCCTGATCACAGATGGTCTGCGACACAATTTCAATTGCTTGAAATGCGAGCAGGACTTGGTAATCTACTATAATGGTTATTACCATGTCGTTCAGAACTGGCCGTCGCTTCAAGAAAGGATGCTCTCGTGCCAAGATGCTTAGGACCATGCCAAACTGAGTTTCAGCCACAATTCAAAGGTCAACGTGTTTGTAAATTTTGCAAACACGTTATTGCCAAGAAATCAATCAAGAAACAAATGTCTAAAGGACCAAGCACGCGAAAGCGTTCGAGTATTCACAACTACTAAGGATTATCATGATTCACCAATTGCAACCGAATAGTTGGAGTTGTCTCTTGACATCATTCGCGATGGCATATGATATGCCAGTAGTCGATCTTGTCGATCTCGTTGGTCACGACGGTTCAGAGATTTACTGGCCAACGCTTATGCCACCCAATAACCGACGCGGCTTCCATATTCAAGAATTGATTATGGCTGGCAATGCATTAGGTTTTACAGTCACACCCTTCGAGCCGCGACCCGTACTGATTTCGGCAGATCAAATGTTTCAAGGCCATCCTATGCCAATTAATCAAGATCGTTGGCTGGAACGCTTCACAGCAATCATGGCTATTAGTCGGGGTGTGGTTACAGGTGAGACTGCGAGAGGTTCAAGACACGCCGTAGCATGGAATATGGGGAAAGTGTTTGATCCTAGCGGACAGATTAATAATCTCGATGACGGATTCCAAATTCAGTGCTATTGGCGAGTAATCGAATCAATTTTTGTGTAGAAAATAATTCCCATTTTCCCATTGAAAATGGGAATTATTTCGATAAAACAAACATAATGCTATTCTAGCGTCGCTGGTCAATAATCAAATCAGAAAGGAGTGATTATGTTTCTACTTGGCAAGAAAATCAAAGGCGTTTCGATTACACATCCACTCGGAAATGACCTACCAGAGCAGATGACTGATGAACGCAAAAATGAACTAATCGCCCAATTGCTAACCGGCGATCTGTCGGCTGTCGAGGAATTGGTGCGTGGGCATTTGCGATTGGCAATCCATATTGCTGGGCAGTATGCGGTCTACACCAAAAACAAAGCACACGATCTGGTTTCAGAGGCCATTCTCGCTATCGTGATGGCGTGTCACGCAATCGCCGCCAAGGAGCTTCCTCCCGATACAAACTATCCTGGCTATATTATCGTCAGGATACATTCTTGCCTATCGAGGTATCTCGAAAAGGATCATCTGATTCCAGTACCAAGGGCAACAGTAAGATTGGCAAAAAAGTCAGGGCAGACATTAAAAATACCTACGCGTGAGCATTCCGAGTTTGATAAGGAATACTCGCATCTTACGACGTTTGAAGTCAAAGACGTTCTGGATCAAGTCATCAAAAATGATCTTGAACGGCAAATCATCAAACTACGCTCACAGTCAATGGTTGACCGTGAAATCGCAGATGTGCTGAAAATCAGCATCTCTAAGATCGCAGCTATTCGGGCTGCTGTTGAGGAACGCTTTGAACAGGAGTTATTAGAATGAAGTACGGTGATTTTGAGTCGCGTGTCGTGAGTCAATACATGAAGCAAACAAAGAAAAGTGGCAAGCAGATTAGCCCTGCTGTTATCGCGATGATCATCGACATCGCCTTGAAACT
>CAYOMO010000014.1:0-7887 GCA_964405065.1 uncultured Gammaproteobacteria bacterium | reverse complement strand
AGTCCGACTGCTTATAAGTCGATTCTCAATCATCCGGCGAAGCTCATGTGGGAGGATTATCCTTTCGCGTTAGTTGCCTACGGTCTTGCTGTTTGCCATGAATTCAAGAGTCGTGGCTATCGTGAGAATACTTACAATCGTCTTGAGGCTTTTATTGGCTTCAGCCCGATTGAAATCTATCCAGAACAGTCTTGGATGGAAGCCAACTGCCCAACATTACTACCGCCGTGGCTCGGTGATGAACGTGTACATGCGTCGCACCGTAGTAATCTCAAGCGTAAAGATTCCATTTACTATTGTAAGTGGACCGAGCCGAATGATATTCCCTACTTCTGGCCTGGAAGAGATTATGTCAAGTGAAAAGCAAATGGCAACACAAACAACTGGACAGAGATAGCCAATGAACAACATCCGCTGTGACAAGTGTGGTAACGAATTCAAATTAAGCCACGATGAATATGATACTCCAGAAACACTGATTATTCACTTTTGCGGCAGTGGCGGTATCTATTCTATTGAGATACGATGTCCACACTGTCAACACGAGGAGAGTATCAAATGAAATATCTGTATATCGTAGCAGGCGAAAAGTCCGTACAGTCAGATCGTGTACCAACAAGTGTCGACATGGAAAATATTGTCGAAGGTTATCTACAAGTCATTCGATTCGAGAACGGTGTCTTTCAAGAGATGACACCAATCGATGTTGAAGACACAGATAACTGGACTAAAATCGAAGAGGTGTTTTAATGAACCGCTGGTCATGCGACGGGAAATGCGAAAACACAAAAGCAGTGCAAGTGCAAGATATTGAGAATCATATCACTTTCACGTGTACTGTATGCGGGAAACCAGCATATCTGCATTTCAGTGCAGGTGAAGTGTTACACGTTAATCATCGCGTCGAAAACGGGAAAGTAACAACTACTTTGGCATACGAGGAAAAATGAAACCATTTTACGATGATTATTCGGAGGAAATAACGCCCGAAAGAATCATTGATCTCATGCGTGAGATGACAGATGAACAACGTATGCAGATCATGTGTGAATTCTGTACGCATTGCGGCAGAAATGAACCAAGGTGTCAATGTTGGAATGACGAGTAATCTCTTTTAAGGAAAGATTCATGCGTAAGATTGAGTATCTCTCACCGAGTTCCATTGCGTCTTACCTCAAAAATAAGGACGAGTTTTACCTCACTTATTTGGCTGATGTGCGAGCGCCACGATTCGCGCAAACACAACCAATGAGCATCGGCAGTAGCTTCGATGCATACGTCAAAAGCTTTTTGCACAAAGCGTTATTTGGCGAGAATCATGATCCGAAGTTCGATCTCAAAACGCTGTTCGAAGCTCAGGTCGAGCCACATAATCGCGACTGGGCATGGGAGCATGGTGCATATGCTTTTGAGTGCTACAAGCGATCCGGTGCGTTGGGCGACCTGATGCTCGAACTCCAAAGCAGTATCGGTACACCACGATTCGAAATCGATGTCAAGGGTGCGATCAACGGCTATCGCGAAGGGATTACCAAACGCTCGGAAGGCGTAACATTCCTGGGCAAGCCTGATGTGTTCTACATCAACAAACACGGCACGAACGTCAACTTGGATTTCAAGGTTAACGGCTGGTGCAGCAAATACAATATCAGCCCGATGAAGGGTTACATTAAGATTCGTTCTGGTGACGGCGCACCTGGACTGACAGGCCCACACAAGGACTGTATCCCGATGGCTTGGAATGGTGCAGTAATCAACTGCGGTCACTTCCTCGAAGATTTGGACGAGGACTGGGCACGCCAGCTTACGATTTATGGTTGGCTGTGTGGCGTTGATATCGGGGCGGATTTCATCATCGCCGTTGATCAAATGGTGTGCAAGCCAACAGGTAACAAATACCCTTCGGTGCGTATCGCGGAGCATCGCTTGCGAGTCAGGCCGGATTATCAATGGAAACTGTTCGCACAGGCCCAAGAGATTTGGGATGTCATCCATAGTAATCACTACTTCCGCGAGCTATCACAGGCTGATAGCCAAGCGAAATGCGAGCAGCTTGAGAAACAAGCTAATCAGCTACGTAATCCAGCCACTGTTGAGGACGCGATCTTTAACCAAATGACGCGGTCATAACTATGACGAGCCGTTTTACTCTCATACTTACGTGTTAACTAGCGTCATGTGCCTTAGTTAAGAAAGAGGTCAATATGAATTGCATATGGCAAATAGTCGCAACCCGCGACGATGGTAGCATTCTGGTGACGTTCACGACGCCAACAGGCGGCGAGATTTCGCACTGGTTTCCCAAGGGATTTTTCAGTTAATACTACAAACAATTAACATAAGGATACGAATTATGGAATCCTCCGCAAGACGACGTTTGCACATGAAGTTCTTTGAACTGGCTGTTGGCCAGCAGTTCCATCTGGTCAACACGGTGATGTCAGGAGCCGTTCCTGGTTCGCTGCTGCTTGAGCGGATTCCTGATGAGCATGAAGGTGATTACTTGGTCTACAATGCTCGACGCGTTGATCTCGACATGAAAGTAAGGGTCCGAGAATCGGCGGATGTTGAACTAATCTAATCAAATTGTTCAATCAAAATAATTCGCCAAAATATCGAAAATACTATTGCCGATATTTTGGCGTTTTGATAAAACAAAGGAATAGTAATTTCGCTGGCGAAAAGGCGACTGGCGATAATCAAATCAAATTGGAGTCAAGAATGATTCACGTTGCAGCATGGGGAATTTTAATAATTCTGACAAACGGATTATCAAGGTTCCTTACAAGCATCGGGCTGAAGGTGAGCAATTGACAGAACGCATGAACAAAGCGGTCGAGGGCAAGCTACCATTCCAGAAGTTCCATATGCGAGCAATCAAAGAACCGCTCACCGACTTACCTTGCCAGCTGTCGCTTGTCTTGAGCAGCGAACGCCGCATCCGAGGTATTACGCACAAGGATGGCGAAGATCGAATGTGGAGTAAAATCTTCACTGACATCGAAGTCACGAGTTTGGTCGAAGGCCGCTATATCCTGAACGAAACGTTCGTGGCCCACTACCACCGCGGCACACTCAAGATTGTTGGCTATCCCACATACGAGGCTTTCGAGTCGTATGTCAAGGGTCGTTGGCCTATTGGCTACGATCAGATTCTTATGAGACTTCCATGAAAGGAACAAGTTATGCTAGACTTATATGTGCGATGTAAGCGGTGTTCACGCTTGATCGCCGTTGAGGTCCCTGAACAAGGTTTTGCTCAATGGCAAAGTGGTATGTTGATTCAAGACGCAATGCCCGATGTGTCAGTTAATGATCGTGAGTTGCTGACTTCACATACGTGTAAGGCTTGTTTTAACGGAAGGAATCAGGATGAAATGCTTGCTCGATCTTGATGGCGTCTTGTTTGATTTCGTAGCCGCCGCTGCACGAGTCCATAATCTTGGCGATATCTACGCTGATCCTAAGATGCATGGCGTGTGGGATTTTGCCAAACACACGCCACTTACGCCACAGCAGTTTTGGTGGCCGTTGGGTTTGGACTTCTGGGCTAATCTGGAACCAACGCAAGATGCCCATGAGATTCTTGAACTACTGCACAAGTATTTCGAACCAGAAGATATTTGTATCCTCTCGTCACCCTGCTTGAATCACGAGTGCGTGCCTGGGAAGTTAAAATCCATTACTAAGCACTTCCCGCAGTTCGAGCGTCGTTTCCTATTCGGGCCGCGTAAAGAGTTCTGTGCCCATCCGGGCAACGTATTGATTGATGACGGCGACCATAATGTTGATGCTTTCACATCACATGGTGGTAAAGCAATTCTGGTTCCACGAATCTGGAATTCGCTACATGCCCGTAGACATGAAAGTCTTGATTACTTGGATCAGCAATTAAGGAAGGTTCTATGTCATTCAATAAATTCTTAGCAGAAACGATTCTCCCTCACGCGGATATCTATGAAGAGATCGGTAAGAAAAGGGGCGTTAATCTGGTGATCACCGGCGATCATCTATCATACGGATATGACGCGAGATTCTTAAGTCCAGATGCCAAAGCCACGGTTGTGCAACACTCGCATAATCCGGCCAACATGCTCGAACTGTTACTGATTGGCAACATCTTGACTAAGGGACCAAAAGTCTTTGAAGCAGGCCAGTTGGACATGGAGATGTTAATCCATACCGACTTGAACGTGCTAAGCGAATCTTACAGACAACCGTTCGAGACCTGTATTATTCAGTTACCTGAGTCGTTTTGCAAGAATCGTGTTGTCAACGTCGAGTGTGTGGACTACAAGATGCAGCCGGGTCAGCTTGAGCCTGACTTTTGTGTCATACATCACGACAAGTCGCTTGACACGTATGTCTTTGCGATGTTCTACGAGAACGGATTATCGATCAAGAGTGGCTTCTCACCCAAACCTGATGTTGAACTTGAGTCGTTGTTCATTGATTCGCGGACGACATGGGAAGATAGTCTGCACATCAACGACGCAGAGTGGAAGCTCTTTGAAGATTTGTTTCGTGCCTCACTCAACTATTTCCTAATGCTCGACCAGCTTGGTATGAAGAAGCTCGGACCTACTAATCCGAAACACCATGCTCGACTGCGAGAGCAGGTTGCGAAAAACAATGCTCACAGCGATAAGAATCGCCGACTGTTGAAACAGATTCCCATACGCTATGTACTTGACCAACAAGTCAAATTAAGACGAATGGCAAGAATCGCTAATAATTGCGATTCGCTGGAAACAAATAACAAGGTATCTCCGCACCACCGCCGCGGCCACTACCGTAACCAAAAATGTGGTGTTGGCTTTAGGCAGACGAAACGAATTTGGATTCCACCCATCTTCGTGAATGCGGAGTTGTTCCTTGGCAAAATGAGCGATACCAAAGTGACTTACAACTAGGAGTGGCTATGAGTCTTGAATCTTGGAAACAGGAATACTATCCAGTTCCTGCTGATGAAGTGTCTAAAGAAGATGCGGTTAAGCATTCACTGCAAAAGTGGATTGGCTTGCGAGCTGAAAATCGAATTCGTCATGGTGTGCAGCTATATGATGGAGAACTTACAGGTACTGATACCGACGAGTTGAGCATCGACAGTTCGTCTTGTGCGTTGTGCCATCATTATCTGCGAGAAGTCGATGACACATCTTGCACTGATTGTCCATTGGCTGCTGCTCTTGGTCAGTCGTGTGACGAGCTAGGCGAACCATATAATATTTTCAAGGGACCGGCAACGTCGAACTAATGATTAAGGAGCTACAATGTTTGTGTACGAATTCGTCGGAGAGGACTCAAGCAGCGACATCGGAAACTGGACAGTCGTGATTGTCGCCCAAAATCTCAAAGAAGCTAAGAAGCTCTTGAGACGGCACATGAAAGGCCGTGCATTGTTGAAAACCGATCTAGTACCGATGAACACGATGCCATATCTTGGCGAGATGATCGTGTTCAGCAACGTGGAGTCTCGATGAAAATCTTGTATGTCGATCTGGAAACGACCGGACTGAATCCAGTACACGATCAGGTATTGGAAATCGGGATGGTCATTGATGACCTTGTGAATCAGAAACCGTTGGATCAGCTGCCGAAGTTCGGTGGTGTGATTTATCGAGAACGGTATAGCGGGCATCCGTTTGCGTTAGCAATGAATCACAAACTGCTCAAAGCTATCGCTGAAAGCGATCCCACAGTCAACTTCTACACAGACGATAACATCTTGTCATATATGTGCGAATGGCTATATGCCAATTGGCAACCGAAGAATGCCGGCGACTATGGCAGCTTGAATCTCGGCGGCAAGAACGTCGCTGGGTTTGATGTTCCGTTCCTAAAAACGCTCCTTGGCATCAAACAGGACGAGCCGTTGAAGATTGGACCGTATCGCGTCAAACAACGAATCGTTGATCCGGGCATGTTGTACATGCACCTGGAAGATGATTGTGTTCCCGATCTGAACACCTGTCTGGAACGGGCCGGTATCGCCAAACGCACCCAGCACACGGCAATTGATGATTGTCTGTTGGTTGCGGAATTAGTAAGAAAGAGGTATGAATGACATTATACCTCTTGATTATAATCCTTATGCGTACATTTAATTGCGTCAGACGCATAAGGATTCTGCTCATCAGTAACAGTGGGCAGGCGTCGGAAACCCTCCAACTATTGTTAACGATACCGAGGAGGTTCCGCTATAGTAGCGGATTCCTGTAAGTGAAGCATGAGACATGGACGCCGTGTTACTGGCGTCCATCATGCCGGTGTAGCTCAACGGTTAGAGCAACTGCCTTGTAAGCAGTAGGTTGTGGGTTCGATTCCCTCCGCCGGCTTTTGTGATTAACTTAATCATTATGGAGCATCTTATGAACGATTGGGACAAACTCGTGATTGAAAAGGCTATCGCGGAAGCGTTGATTGAGTCAGCCGGGATGACCGCCGAGAACATGAGTCGCCAATCAAAAGGACTGCCAATGGCATATAACGATGAAGCGTTCTTCGCAGTTATTGGTCGGCTTAACGCCACGTTTGAAACTCATCGCTGTTAGCAAATAATATCTTTTGAAAGGACGATTGTCATGCAGGACATTATTCGTGAAGAAGAAACCATTGAACGATTCCGGTGTGTCAAGTGCGGGTGGTCATCGCAGCATGCACCGACAGTCAAGGAGCATGTTAAAACACACAAACAACCAACATGCGAGCATCGGAATCGGTGGTACACATTCATGGACGATGGTGATGGTGAACACAAGTTGCGATGCCAATGCAAGGATTGCAACTTGGCTATTGATGTTCAGCTATTCACCTTTGACCAGACAGTTCTCGCCAAGCTATTTGAGGATTTGGGTGGTGAAAGTGTCCTACACAAACAGACCCACCAGCTAATGGATAAGCGTAAAGCGTGGGAGAAGAAGCAAGCCGACTTTGAAAAGAAATACGGTCGTCCAATGAACGAAAACGAGATCAGAATCTTTGCATCGGAGACACCATGAAGCCACCTGAACCTATTACACACGATTTCCCTGGTAGCATATCATCGCAAGTAGATGATAGTGCTCAAGTGGACATTATGTTACACGAGTGCCATCCACTCGATTACAGTCCAACGCTGGATTTACAAATCGTCACAGGCCAAGCAGTGATCAACATTTGTGAAATATCACCGGACGATATTGCGAGGCTCGGTGAGTGGATGACTCGCATTGCGAGGAGTGTGCGATGAATCAATTCATCTGGTACTGAACGTGGCGTGCGTTACGGATTTCTGAAAGCCCAAGACGCACGCGAAAAGTTAGAACAACGGTTACAAGGAAGTAACCAAGTTGGCGATTCAAGAACGCGTGAATGATTTCCAGTTCGATGTTTTATCATGAATGAAAAGGGGATAAGGATGTGGTCCAAGTATCAAGAGAATGTTTTCAAGTTCGTGGAAACTGGTTCTGGTAACGGTGCGGTTGAAGCGGTAGCTGGCAGTGGCAAGACTACTACCGCAATGGAGATGGTGAAACGATTCTCGCCTATCGAGCAAGGGCTGTTCACCAGCTTCACCAACACAATCGTTACGGAACTAGCTAAGCGAATCACTTCGCTAGGCCTATCAAATGTCCGCTCCAAGACCTATAATGGTTTTGGCGCTGGACTCATCTTCAAATACATGAAGCCCGCACCGATGTTGCTTACGGATTACAATGGTCAAAAGACCGATACGATCTTGAAGCACGACGTACTGCACGGCCTTCAAAGTCCCGATGACAATGCCACCTATTTCAAGTGCAAGAACGCGATCATCCGAACAATCAGCTTGTTCAAGAACCTCGCGATACTCACTGTCCCGGATGCCGATGCTCGGCTCGATCAGATTGTCGAATATTATGACAT
>CAYOMO010000013.1:0-18407 GCA_964405065.1 uncultured Gammaproteobacteria bacterium | reverse complement strand
TTAGCCAGTTATCTTTGGTCGAGCCAGGTGGGAAGTTTTTGGTTTTGATCAGAGCAAATGAGCCTTGGAGTTTTTTGCCGTGGAGGGTAAATTTTAATTCACCTTTTTTGAGACCTTCGGCCATGACTTTTTGACCCTCGTCGTAATCTTTAATTAGTTGTCTTTCACCAGGAGCAGTTTCTATTTCAGGAATATAATAGCCTTCGTCCCATCTCATGACAGGACCAGCGCCTTCGCTGCCTTCTTTTAGATTGCCTTCAAATTCGCGGTATTCCAGTTTGTGATCGGACATTCTGACAGAGAGTCTTTTTTGAGTTGGATCCATTGTCGGTCCTTTTGGAATAGCCCAGGAAGGCATGTCTTTGCCTATTTGTAGACGTAGATCAAAGTGAAGCGCTGTAGCGTGATGTTTATGAATTACAAAAAGCAGATGTTTATCAGCCATGCGATTATTTTAACACTTTGGTACAATAGCTATCATGCCAAAAGCTGTAATAGTTTTAGAAAATTTAGTAATTTTTCTGTTTGCTGTCTATATGTTTCATGTTTTTGGTTCCAGTTGGTTGCTATTTGCGGCGCTATTTATGGTACCCGATCTGTCAATGGCGGGGTATTTGATTAATCCAAAAATTGGTTCTTATCTATACAATGCTATCCACAACTATGCTCTGGCGGCTGGACTTTTAATATTGGCATCTATTTTTCACTGGGATATGGTGGCCCAGATAGCATTTATATTAACTGCCCATGTGGCATTAGACAGAGTGCTTGGTTTTGGACTCAAATATCACACCCATTTTAAAGATACCCATATTCAACATCTGTAGAGTTGTGACAGAGATCACATTCATATTTACTCTCACTGATTAAAATCTTGCTATGTTAGAAATAGCAGGAGGAGTTGTTCAGCCTAATAGAAGATTAACCGAATTGGGTTATGTTCAGCCGGATTTTATGCGGCGTTTTACCTATGATCGCCGAGTGGACTATGGCAATCTTGTATTAGAACTGGATGGTGATCCTAGGTTTAATAATTTAAATCTTTTTGTTGCAGCTCATGATGAAACTGCTAGTTTGCGCAGGATGGTTTTGATCAATCCGACCCGGTATTCAACACAAGAACATGCTCAGAAAGGGTTTGAAGAGTATGGGGTATTCCCTTTAGGGGTTCATCCCTGCGAAGGAGTAATGGCCGAGATAGAGATCAGAACAGATGCACCAGAAGGCTATCCGGCGTATTTAGTATTACCCGAATTTAAAATAAAAGGTGAGCATGATGATATGACGGAGTATTTACAGCGGGGACTCAGACGTCATAGTGAATATTGTCGAACGCATCGGATGGCTCAGTTAGAAGACCAGCATGTTGTATTAGAAGATCCAGAGCTAAGATATGCGGCTTTAGCACATGAGCATGCTACCGCTTTTTTAAACTCTCCGGATATTTTTAGAGATGCTCCGATTTTGAAAATGCCGGCTGTTGTCCGTTAATAATTCTCAATTCAGACTCAATTGTGTTATTCTACTTTTTACTTATGAGTCAAAAAATCCTCACTCATTTTCAGACAGCGGATCCGGTTTTATATCAAGTACTTTTATTAGTCCACCAAGAACACGGCGATAAATTGTTTGAATTAAAAAAGGCAGACAATCTGTTTGAGACTTTATGTGAATCGATCGTTTCTCAGCAACTATCTGTCAAAGCTGGTGATACTATTTTTGGCAGAGTCTTAGATTTATTACCCAACAGAAAATTAACACCTGAAAATATATTAAAACAAAAGGATCAAGATCTAAGGGATGCTGGATTGTCTTGGGGAAAGGTCAGTTATTTAAAAGATCTGTCGCAAAAAGTGAAAGACAAAGAAGTGGTCTTGGAAGACTTGGATAAACTTTCAGAAGACGAGGCTATCAAAGAGCTGACTAAGATTAAAGGCATAGGTAAATGGACTGCCGAGATGTTTCTGATGTTTGCTTTAGGTAGAGAAGATGTTTTCTCACATGGTGACGTGGGACTGCAAAATGCGATCAAGAAAATTTACAAAGACAGATTGCCTTTTGATAAAGATGGGAAATGGAAATATGATCCGCTACTTGTTGAGGAAATAATTATTAAATGGAGTCCATATCGGACAATAGCTGCCAGAATTCTGTGGAGAAGCCTCACCTTAAAATAGTTCGTGAATCGTGAATCGTGAATCGTGGAGTATGTCATTCCGAGCGCAGTTGAAATGACATGTTACATAATTATTATATATTTTTGATGTAAACCTTAGTAAGCCTTTTTATCATCGGTTGATATGAAATGGCTGATGGCGTTTATTTTGTTTTACTGTCTGCTTTTTACAATAGTCAGTGTGAGTTATCAGGGTTGAGATATTTTTAGCCAGTGTTTTAAAGTAAAAATCCAGTCGTCATTGTCTTTGTCATTTTGTTCCATTGTAGTTAGCAGCCATTCCAGATATTTTTTATCTTTATAATATACATCTTTGACCAGCTGATCTCTGTATTTACCAAAATTAAATCTTTTGACCAAAAAGGGATTTTTGGAAACATCGATCATCTTCTCCAAAGCCTTTTCTTCATCCCCATCGGTTTGTTCCATCATAGTTGCCAAAAGTTTTTTAAATATTCCTTCCAGCACCATCACATCACTTTTAGCATCATGAGCCAAAGCTTCAATCTCCAGTTCATGGTGATAGCGCAGATATTGCAGGTTGTATTCAGGAATAATCCCATCTTCATCCAGATACCTCGCCACTTTCAAAGTGCAAATATATTCTTTCGTTTCAACATCTTCTTTCGCCAACATCGCAATATCAAACTTGGCATTATGGGCTACTAAAACATGCGATTGCAAAAGAGTCTGCAAATCTCGCTTCATTTGCGAATCAGCAAACGGAGGTTTGTCAGCCACCATTTTATTTGTGACATGAGTGATGGATTGGGCTTTGACAGAAATAGGAACCGGTGGCTTAAAAAGCTCCTGATAAATTTCTCCACCAGTAGAATAGCAAACTTCAAACAGGTGATCGGTGAGAAGATTGTTGCCAGTGGTCTCAGTATCTAAAAATATTAATTTTTTCATACAGGTATTGTACTTAAAATGGATTTAAAGAAGAATAACCCAACTAATTACTAATCGCTAATCACTATTTACTATTTAGCGTCTTTGATCTGAATAGTTTTCCTTTTAGCATCAACTTCCACTTTTTGACCACGCCGCAAACCCACTTTTTTCATCAGCGCTTTTGGTAAAGAGATGACACCAGAGTATTTACCTAAACTAATAATCTTTCGAAGCATAGTATATATGTAGTATATACTACGTATATATCAAGTCGAAAGTCATTAGGTATTCCAGATGAGCAATTTGATTTATTGATTGAGGGATATTTTATATGTCTATTATTCTTTAGGGTATAATGGGTCTGAAATATGGCTATGTTACCAACCATTAGAAGTGAGCGATTTTGTGTATCTTTAAAAATAAGCAACAATCCTCATAAAATTTTTCAAATAGTATTCCATACGGGTAAAAAAAGTACCAATACGCATGTGTTGATTACTTTTCCATACTTCTCGGAATCCAATGGTTTGTTGAGTAGGTTAACTTTTCCAGCTAAAAGAATTAATGTACCAAGTATATCTCTCTTGCCAGAGGGAAAGGTCACAAGTCATTTAATTAAATACAGCCATCCCATTGATGGTCTAGCCCACTTTTCAGGAGATCGCAAAATAATTACATCAATCAGAAATCAGTCCAAAAGATTGGATGTAAGTCATGGTCATATGTTTACAATCCAAATGCAGGGACTTGAGTCTTTCAAACTAAGAGAGGGGAAGAAGAAGGCAGATAATAAAAAAATTGATTTAGACTTTGAGATAAAAGATGGCATTCCAGAGGCAGTTAAATTTATTGGGTGGTGGTTTAAAGCGACTGAACTCAAAGGAACGATAAATGAGGACTTGCCCAAACAACCTCATTTTGCTTTCCGAGAGCCCGATGGCACGTTTAGGGAAACTGGTTTTGTTATTAGCCCTCCAGAGGATTCACCTATTGCAGACTTTATAATGTTAGTTTCATGTCAACCCATACCTAAGTTAAATGAGACAAATCAGCCTAACTTCTCATTTATTGGAGGTTTTGATGCAGTTAATGACATTCAACAAGATAATCATTTTCTTGGCTGCATTTACCCAGCTGAAGGATATGAGAAGCTGTTAAAAAGCATTGGAAGTGCGGATCTTGCACCAGATAGTCCATTTAATAATATATGAATCTCCCTTTTTCACCAACCTTTTTTAGAAAGATGGATATATTCCAGCAATTAATGGAGTATGAGAGTCAAAAAGGAAAAAAGAAACTTTGGGAGGGAGAGAAAGCAGTGCTAATTTGGGCTGGTAGTGAACATCATCAACACTTGGGTTCTGCTATTGGCCTCAACCATGCCAAAGATGCCCTCGACTATTGTGTCAGGGCGAAATTTATTACAGAATCTGAAAGAGATCGAATGAAAGGTAGCCTTCGATATATAATTGAAAGTCTGATTATTCATGAGTTTGCCAGTTTGCACGATGATTCGAATCCCAAAAGGCCAAGTATAAAGATAGATAGGAATGGCATTCTAGCTGGTGACATTCTCATTGAAACAGACAATCTAAAAGATCCTGGAACATATAAAAAATGGTCACTTGATTGGTATTTCTTGTACTACTTTGCAGGATTACTGCTTGCTATTCAGGTTATAAAAGGAATTATTGAATTAGTGCAGACATTCTGGATGTACAATGAATAATTCAGAAGTAGCAATTAATCCAGCCACTATTTGTGGTTCGAAATCATTTCATATATTGAGCATTATAACCACTGAGCAACACCGCCATGGTGCGAACAGGTGCCTCTTCTTGATGCGCTAAATGAATAGGTTCCATCTGCGCATTTGGCTGTTGCACCCGCTGGGGCGCTGTCATAGTGGGTGGGGGATTGAATCTGATCACCTTCACTATTTGTGTAATATTTTACTTCTCCTGTTTGATTGCTTTGAGCCACTGTTGAGGGAGAAGGTATTGGGCTAGGTTGTATTACAGCTTTTGGTGATGGAGAGGGTTTGATAGATGGCGATGGTGAAGGACTGGGGGCAACAGATGGTGCTGGAGCGATACTTGGTTCGATGGATGGGAGAGGACTCGCAATAATTGCTTCACCTGCGACTTGAGCAGTCGGAGAGGGTGTGAGGGAAGAAGCGGATCTACTAGCAGTGCCGGCGACAGAAACTCCGGTGAAACCCAGAATAATTCCTGCTGTCACTATCAACCAACTTAGTTTAGATCCAAATTTCATTGGGCAGTATATATCTAGTATATACTACGTATAACTAATTTATAGAATTATTTTCTACAAGTTCCATTGTTTCCAAGTTAGGTTTATTGTCTAGCATTGCTATTGCAACTTCTCCAATATGAAAACCTAAATTTACAGGGACTGCATTTCCAATTTGTTTATATTGGGATGCTAATGAGCCAGCAAACTGCCAATCATCAGGAAAAGTTTGAATTCGAGCATACTCTCTGACTGTTAAAGGCCTTGTTTCTGCAGGATGGCATCTTTCAGTTTGTTTTTGCGCTGGTGCACAGGTGAGAGTGAGACTTGGTTCATCCCAAGATAATCTTCTGGCCATACCAGTTTTGCCTCCTCCTAGAAAAAAACTGGCTCCCATATATTCTTTTTGTAGTTCATTGGGAAGATCTCTCCAGTATCCACCAGCAGGTATAAGACTCATTATTTTCTTCTTTTTTTCAGGATATTGTTGGCCATCTGAAACTGGACAATTTTCTAAAGCTTCTTTTAAAGAAATGGTATAGTCTTTTTCTTTAGGAAATAAAAATGGCAAATCTAAGTCATTTCTAATTGCAATGATTACAAGTCGTTCTCTTTTTTGTGGGACATCTAGATACTGAGATTTGAGAACGCGATATTTTACTTTATATCCTGATATTTCTAGTTCTTTAACCATTGTAGCTAGGGTTTTGCCATCATCATGCCTTAATAAACCTTTGACATTTTCTCCAATAGCTATTTTAGGTTTAACTTCATTAATACATCTGACAAATTCAAAAAACATTGTTCCTCGAATATCGCCAAAACCTAGACCTTTACCTGCATAACTAAATGCCTGGCAAGGAAATCCTCCTTGAACAATATCTGCTTTCATTCCTTTGAAATCAATTTCTCTAACATCTCCTAACACACTATTCCATTCAGGTTTATTTTTTTTAAGAGTTTCTACCGAATTTTTGTCAAAATCATTTAAGAAAATATGATTTAATCCAGCATTTTCCATGCCTAATGCAGTTCCCCCAGTACCTGCAAATAACTCTATTACTGTATATTTAGATTTCTTTGTGTTTTTTAAAATTTTGTAATTATTAGTGGTTTTATTTCCAGGAGTTATTTTATTCTGTACTCTTTTAATTTCTTCAAGGTTAAAAAGGCGATAATTTTGAGGAGAGCGACGTGCCTTAATTAAGCCTTTTTTTTCCCATCTACGTATTGTGTCAATGGATACTCCAAGAGTATCAGCTGCATCATTAACAGTAACAAATCCGTCCATTTATTTAAGTTATCAATAACCAATGCATAATGCAATGGTTATTAACTATATCAATGTAGGTTTTATTGATATTTTAAAAAGCTTTGTCAAAAATGTCTTGTGATGTGGTATCACTCAATCGAATTTCTGCTTCAATACCGAGAATAACTGCTATTACTTGAGGTAATGTTTCATAAAGTGCTCGTAGAGAATTAGAATAACCTGACGCAAGATCGTAAAATGCTGGGCCACTTATTATGCGAATATTATCATTTGATTCCCGTCGAGAATGTGTTGTATTGTCGGGTGGTGTAAATGGGTAGTTATAAGGTTTTTTGGATTTAGGAATAATTTCGACATAATATCCTATAGCTCCTTTATATTCTGTTTTTTCAAGCGCACTTTTTAAATTGTCATAAACTCGAATTTTATCACTGCCTTTGGTTGTATTATATTTATTTTTTATTTCTGCGATTATTTTTTTGGATTGATTTTCTACATCTATTAATCCCCCTGTCGGTAATGATTTCCATCCCGGCATTGCTCCGATAATATTTTGGTGGAATTGGCCAACAGCATTTTGAAATGTTTTTTGGATCTGTCTATTTCTTTCTTGGCTTAACCAATCGTCCAGTGTGATTTCTTGTATAGATGCATCGAAAAGTGCTGAAAATGGATCGACAACATTTTTGAAAACAACATGATCAGGTTTTTTCCTTGCGTTAATAATTGTATCAATTACACGTTTTGTCTCACGTATTAAATCATCGTCAGCGATAAAGGGGAGGAACATAAATCTTAATTACTTATTTTTTAGTATATCAATTTTTTTGATAATAACATACTTAAGACTGAGGCGACCATAAAAGGACTGTGAGCAATATTGTGTTTTAAAATATTAATAGCATCTGTATGTTAGAATAAGTCCATGTTAAAAGCTGGGGATAAAGTGCCTTCGTTTGATTTGCCGGATCAGGACGGGAAGGTTCATACATTTAAAGATTGGAAAGGGCGATGGGTATTTTTGTTTTTTTATCCAAAAGATAATACTCCGGGGTGCACTTTTGAGTCATGTGCTATTCGCGATCATATCGATGATTTTAAAAATAAAAATATCGAGGTGTATGGGATCTCGGTGGACTCTGTAGCGTCTCACAAAAAGTTTGAGACTGATCATGATCTAAATTACCCATTACTGTCTGATGAAGAGAAAAAAGTGGTGGAGATGTTTGGGGTCTGGAAAGAGAAGTCGATGTTTGGCAAAGCTTATATGGGGATAGAGCGAAGCTCTTTTTTAATCAATCCAAAAGGGAAGATAGAAAAATCATACGAAAAGGTAAATCCATTGACTCACATGGGTGAAGTGTTGAAAGATATTGCTTCTGTTGGATAGACTGAAAGTTTGAGGTCTTTTAGTTGTGGGCAGGATGGGGGCAGAAAGGTTCGATATTAAGCTGTTTCTTTTGTAAAATTTCTTGTACTAATAACTGAATTTCCTGTTTGTCTTGGGGCGTATACTCGATGTAAAACTCTTTATCTTCATATTTAACGAAGCCGCCTGGTGGTGTATGGAAATTTTCTTCTATTAATAAACAGTATGCCATTAGTTGCATGGTGTGATTTCGAAAAGGGTGGGCTGGTGCTCGGCGGGATTTGTATTCAACCGGGTAATATAAGCCATCTTTTTCAATAATAAAATCTGGCCTGCCCACTAGTTTAACGCTTTTAGCATAGAGACTGACTCCGGGTTTTTTATCGGAATCCGAATAGGTAACAGTATGTTTTAACACGCCGTAATTTTGAGAACGCACTTTTAAAATATACAGGAGGAGTGCTCCCAGAATAAATAAACAGACAGATAAAAAAAAGGCATATTCAATCATGATAAAAGCCAGATTAACACTAGTAAGCCAAAACTTATGACAATTAAAATCATGGCTGCTAATTTAAGCCACTGATGGATATTCAAATGATCTGATAGCTGATTGTGTTTTTGGATGCCGATCTCCATTGCGGTGGTTTGTCCGGAGAGAATCTCATTGAAGCGCAACCACCAAGAACGTTCACAGTAAAGGTATTCACCGATTTCACTTGCTTTAACAATTTGTTTATTGGGCATAGTTGATATTGTATCACCGGGAGACAACTACACTTCGGAGACCCGCTGGAGGAAGTCTTCACTCCAAAAATCAAATTTATTTTCTGGGAGTATCAGAGCTCGTCTTGGTTTGAGTTCTTTGATAAATTCTTCGGTGTGGGAAACGATCAAGATAGCCCCTTTGTATTCTTTAAGAACTTGGAGAATAATTCTTTGTGACATTACATCCAGGTAAGTGGTTGGTTCATCAAGAATCAATAAGTTGTAATCTTGGAGTAAAAGAAGAGCGATCGATAAACGAGTTTTTTCTCCACCGGAGAGAGTGCCGACTTCTTGATTGATTTTGCTATTGGGAAAAAGAAAACTGGCTAGCACTGGGCGGATGGCACTATCGGGGGCTTGGGAAGCATCACGGGCAGTCTGTAAGATCGTCTTATGAAAATCCATAGTTTCAAATTCCTGGGAGTAGTAACCAATTTTTAAATAAGGATTCCGGTAAATTTCTCCGCTATCTGGTTCTAAAAGTCCCATTAGGATTTTGATAAATGTACTTTTACCAACTCCGTTTTGCCCAATTAAAGCCACTTTTTCACCTCGTTCAATAGTCAGATTGATCCCATTTAAAATTTGTTTATCACCGTATGACTTGGAGATATTTGTAGCTTTTAAAGGTAATGAGCCAACATTGCTTGGATCTGGAAGACGAAACTTGATGGCTCGGACTTCCGGTGGTAGATCGGGAAGGGCTTCTTTTAAACGAGCTACTCTTTTTTGGAGTTGGATCCTTTGACGGACACCAACCACTTTAATACTTTCTGACAGTCTTTTGATATTTTGTTGTTCAACATGGACCTGTTTTCGAAGAACTGATTCTTGTTCATCTTTTAAAGCCATCGCTTGTGTGTAAGTGCCTTTGTATTCCTCGATTTTTTTCAAAGAGGCATTGAGAAATAAAATTTTACTGATCTCTTGGTCTAGTAACTCTAAATCATGGGAGATGATAATCAGGGTGTTTGGGTAAGTACTTAAAAAGTTCATCACCCATTCTTTCCCTTTAGTGTCTAAAAAGTTGGTTGGTTCATCGAGAAGTAAAATATCTGGTTCAGCTAGGAGGGCTCTGGATAAAGCTAGTCTGGTTTTTTGTCCACCGGAAAGGCCTCTCGGTGAAGCATCGAGTGACATTTCGGCTAGATCAACACCTCTGAGCATTTTAAAAATCTCATAATCTTGAAATCTGCTTTCTGGATCCAGATAATCACGAACAGTGATAGCTGCTTCCATGATCGGGTCGTGTTTGACTTCTTGTGGAACAATGCCGATAGAACCCGTGATTTCAACTTTTCCTGAGTAACCTTTTTCTTCCTGACAAAGTATTTTCATGAGAGTACTTTTGCCCGCTCCATTTTGTCCAATCAGTCCAACTTTTTGTCCATCAGTGATAGAAAAAGTCACATCATCAAAGATGGTGTGTGAGGCATGGGAAAATGACAAGTTACGCACAGAGAGCATTCAGTAATTATACCTGATTAGGCCTATATACGCACGCAGAGATAGTAGTATGGGGAAAGGGTGAAGCGTAAAGCGTGAAGGGGAAAGAAAAGAATTAATTATTAAATGTGTCATCTCGACTGACTGCAAGGAGTGGAGAGATCCCTTAAACTTGGTTGAGGGATTCCTCGGTTACTCTCGGAATGACAGTTTTATTATTGGTTTTGATCAGAAAGAATTATTTATAATCCTAGACTCTAGACTCTTGTCACTTGCTACTTAAAAATAATTGCGTTTGGTAGGTTTCTTCCGGGGCCAGCCTTGTAACCGCCGTTGTGGTATAAAGCGGTGCCGCCGCCGCCATCCATATTGAGGGCATATTCAGCTCCCAAAGTTTTAAAAATTTCGGCAAACTCCACCATATCAGCGTCATAGGCAACTACCAAATAGATATTATCTTTGCCGTAGCCAACTCCGGATTTCGTGCCTTTATTTCTTTGTTTCTCAGGTAAACTTCCTGGTTCAACTGTGATCTGTCCACCATTTAAAATACCGGGAAAATTGGTGATGCCGGCATTGACAGAACCGCTAAAATTTTTGGCATCCTGCTGGTAGTGGTAGCCGCCGCCATCCTGGTAGATCATCGAGCGGCCATCCCATTTTAAGTTAGATTCATTGATCCATTTTTTTAGTCTGGTATTGTAGACAGAGAAATCAAAGGACTCTTTTTTGTCTTTACAGTCTTCATAGTCAGAGGGACAGTTGAATGTCCCGGTAATACCGGCGACTCCGCCATTTTTAGTCACAAACTCAGCCAAAGGGAATACCGGACAATCTTTTGGGCAGTCGGAGTCGGAAGCGGTGTCGGTGACCATATTGGCACTGATTGGCAATGTGACGACTTGGACGCGGAAATCGCCGCGCGGTGTTTTGAGGATGTCTGCGGCGGGAGCTGATTCAGATGAGAGTTGTGGAGAAGGGCTGGGGTTGGCAGAGTCGGTAGCAGTGTTACTTTGTGACTGAACAGTAGCCTGGGGTGAGCGTAAAGGAGCGATTACCTGAAATTTGCCGCTGTCAGTGGCGATCTGATTGTTTTTAATTACCAGTATGGGGGTGTAATCTGGATTGGTGGTTGTAGAGCCCAAAAAAAGCCGGCCATCAGTAGCTGCATAGAGGACTATTCCGCTCAGGATAATGGCAGTAAAGAGTAAAAACAGCGGAATGTATCCGCGTTGTCCAATGGGCAGCATATATTAAGTATAAATTATGAATTACGAATTAGGAATTATGAAAAGTAAATCAGTTAATTAGTTAATCAGTTAATTAGTTAATTGGTGGGCTTTTTAACTCACTTAAAGATGATTGCATTAGGGAGAGTTCTCCCGGGGCCGGCTTTGTAACCACCATTATAAAGTGCTGCTGAGCCGCCGCCGTCTAGGTTGAGAGCGTATTGGGCACCTAGAGCTTTGAAGACTGCAGCAAAGTCTGACATGTCTACTCCATAAGCTATAACAAGAAAAACATTACTAGTATTAAATCCAATGCCACCTTTGGTACCTTTGGAGGCTTGTTTTTCAGATAATGTATTGGCTTCGACTGTTATCTGACCATTATTTAAAATTCCCGGATAGTTGACTATTCCAGCATTGAGTCCACCACCAAAACTACTAGAATTTTGAAGATAGTGATAGCCACTGCCATCTTGGTAGATCATACTCAAACCATTCCAACCGCGATGACCTTCATTGAGCCATTTGCTGAGTCTGGAGTTGTAGACAGCGTTGTCAAAAGAACTTTTTTTACTACCACATTCGGCATAGTCAGGAGGACAAAAATAAGTCCCATTGATACCAGCATAACCGCCATTTTGTGAGACAAAATCAGCTAATGACTTGGTTGGGCAATCATTGCTACAGTCGCTATCATTGGCAGTGTCGGTGACCATTCTAGCCGAGATCGGCAGAGTGACAACTGTTGCTCTAAAATTGCCACGTTCGGTTTGGATCCCACCACCACCTGTAGCAGCAGCGGTTGTTGATGGTTTAGGCGTTTGTGATGGTTTTGGAGTAGGTGAAGGAGATGGTGAGGGGACTGGAGATGGACTAGGGGATGGTTGTTCTGAGGGGGAGGGTGAAGGAGTAGATTCTACTTGAGCGGGAGATGGTTCGGGGGATTTTTGAGAGTAAAAATCTTTAAATCTTTGAGTCTGGGTCCCAGCGTATGTAGACAACATGATAATCATGGTAACCGTTAGTACTAGGACTACAGGGATATAACCGCGTTCATTTTTGGCTGAGAACTGATGACTGAAGACTGAAGACTTTTTGAGCATTGTTATAAGTGTAACAACCTTCGTATTTAGAGTAAATAAAGTTGATAGAGAGTTTTGCGAAGAACGTTTCATTTTGCTTCGCAAAAAGTAAAGGGTGAAGCGTAAAGGGGAAAGAAAGGAATTGTTCAATTGTTAGATTGTTTAATTGTTAAATGGCTTCTCATGTGGGGAAGATTGAATGGAAAAAGATTGAGGATATTGAAAAGCTGGAGATCTTACCTGGGACAAAAAAATACTTTCCTATTTGTCATCCTGAACTTGTTTCAGGATCTTCCAAGGTTATGGACTAATTAAAGTAAATGATAATCATTAAAAATTATTGTTAATTTTAGTTGGAAGATGCCGAAACTAGTTCGGCATGACAAGGGGTTGATTAGGGTTGTGGTTTAGGTGCAGTGAAGTCTAGTTTGGCCAAGGATTCTAGAGTGTAGGAATTTTCTAGGGTGAATTCGCCGACTCTGGTGCGGACTAGATCTGACATATAGGCGCCGGTATTTAAAGCGATGCCAATATCTTTGGCAAGTGTGCGAATGTAAACGCCTTTGCCTGTGACTACTCGGATTTTCAAAAGTGGATAGTTGTATTCCAAAAGTTCAATTTCTTTAATAAAAGCCGGCCTGGGTGTCATCTCGACTGCTTCGCCTTTGTGAGCATATTTGTAAGCCTCTTTGCCATTTACTTTGATAGCTGAATAAATAGGTGGCAGCTGAGTGATCTCACCAATAAATTTTTTTAACGATTGTGAAACTTCGTCTTTGGTTGGTGGGGTTTCGACTTTCCAGATATTTTTTTCACCTTGTTCATCATCAGTGGTACTTTCCATGCCGAGTGTCACATCTGCGATGTATTCTTTTTCTTTTTTTACTTCATCAGCAATTTTTTTGGTCGAGGCGCGACTAATGGCGATGACTAAAACTCCTGATGCTAAAGGATCGAGTGTGCCAGCGTGTCCAACTTTTTTAATACCAGTAATTTTTTTGACTTGGGTGAGGATACCGTTGGAAGTTGGCCCTTTGGGTTTGATAATACCGATGATCATGAGGGAAGTATAAACGATAATTTATGAATTATGAATTATGAATTATGAATTATGAATTATGAATTATGAATTATGAATTAGGGGGCGGGTTTGACTAGATTGATAGGGGCGCCTTTTTGAAGAGCTTGGATATTTTCAACTGTTGTTTGCATAATTCTTTGTAAAGCCTCTTTGGAGTCAAAAGCCAGATGAGGAGTCATGATTACTTGAGGTATTCCCATCAGTTTTTGGTTTAGAGCGGTAAGTGAAGGGTCTTTGTCAGGGGCACCGGAGGTCAATACTTCTTCATTTTCTACTACATCCAATGCCACAGCCGAGAGAATCCCTTGTTCTAAAGCTGTGACTAGAGCGGCTGTTTCTATTACTGCCCCTCTGGCAGTATTTACTAGGATAGCGCCTTTTTTGATCTGAGTGATGTTTTGAGAATTGAGCAAATGGTGGGTGCTTGGCAGATATGGGACATGGATAGAGAGGACGTCAGAGGTTTGCAGGACTTCATCCAGAGTTTTGTAGGTATAGCCTAGTTCAGTAGCGAGATTTTCATTGGGAAAAGCATCAAATGCTATAACATTCATCTCAAAACCTTTGGCCATTTTGACTAGATGAGAGCCGATTTTTCCGGTACCCAAAACCCCCATGGTTTTATCTTTCAGATCAAAACCGACGAGTTGTGTCGTATCAAACTTTTTAGTTTGTTTAACCCGCTGCCAAGCTTGAGGGATTTTTCTGGATAATGATAGAACTAGTCCAAATGCAAATTCAGCCACTGTATTTTCACCGTAAGATGGAACATTACAGACCGGGATATTTTTTTCTGCGGCGGCTTTCGTGTCGATGTGGTCGAAACCTGTGGTGCGAGTGGCTATTAGTTTTAGATTTGGCAGTGCTGCCATTACGCTTTGATCTATTTTAGAAACAGTGTGTGTAGTTACTACTTCCAATTGAGCATATTGGGCGGCATCACTAGTAGTCAGAGGATCTGTAGTAAAAGTCAGCTCATCAGAAGGAAAGGCTTTGGTAAAAAATTCTTGTTCACCAGGTCTGATTTCAAAAAAACCGATTTTCATAACATATAGATAGTAGTAATAAGCACAGGTTCAAGTCAAGTAAATATATGTTTTATTGCCTGTTTAATGATAGAATAGCCTCAGAAAGAATTATAAATTACAAATTATGAATTATGAATTATGAATTATGAATTATGAATTTGGAGTTTGTTTCGAATTTAGAAATTGTTTAGGATTTCGAATTTAGAATTTAGGATTTTTATAACACGGGGTGTAGTTCAGTGGTAGAATGCTCGGCTGGGGGTCGAGTGGTCGCTGGTTCAAATCCTGCCACCCCGACTTATGACTTTAAAAGATTTACAATCCAGAGTTGCAAAATTTCAGGAAGATCGTGACTGGCGGCAATTTCATACGCCGAAAGATTTGGTGCTGTCCATGATGGCAGAGGTGGCGGAAATAGGGGATCATTTTAAATGGAAAAAACCAGAAGATTTGGAAGAATATTTAAAAACGAATAAAGCAGAAGTCGCCGATGAACTTGCCGATGTATTACACAATGTTTTGCTGATGTCTTACGAACTGGAGATAGACTTAGAACAGGCTTTTTTGAAAAAGATGGCAGAAACTGAAGCTAAATATCCCGTAGAGAAAGCTAAAGGTATCAACAAAAAGTACAATAAATTGTAAATTTGATATAGTTTGACCATCTTGTCAAAGAATCTTATTTGAATATAATAACCTAACAAATGCCGAAAACCTCTTTAAAAGTTACCAACGGAATAGATCAAGTCTCCCAAGAAAAAGATGCTAAAAAAGCGGCCATTATGGCAGCGATGCAGCAGATTCAAAAGAATTTTGGAACTGGTTCGATTATGCGTTTAGGTGAGCGGATGGAAAAGATGAATATTGATGTCATCTCTACTGGTTCGTTAGCTTTGGATCTTGCTCTGGGTGCAGGTGGACTGCCAAAAGGTCGAATTGTCGAGATCTATGGTCCAGAAGCTTCTGGTAAAACCACTGTTTGTTTGCATCTGATTGCTGAAGCTCAGAAAAAAGGTGGCGTGGCCGCTTTTATTGATGCTGAACACGCGCTTGATCCCCAGAGAGCAAAAAAGATTGGTGTTAATTTAGAAGAACTTTTGATTTCTCAGCCAGATACTGGTGAGCAGGCTTTGGAAATTGCCGACCAGTTGATCCGTTCTGGTGGTATTGATGTATTGGTGATTGATTCGGTCGCTGCATTGGTTCCTAGATCAGAAATTGAAGGGGAGATGGGAGATTCTTCGATGGGTGTTCAAGCTCGTTTGATGTCTCAGGCTTTGCGAAAATTGACTGGAGCTATTTCTAATACTAATACCTTGGTCATCTTTACCAACCAGTTGCGTCAAAAAATTGGCGTTATGTTTGGAAATCCAGAAACTACTACCGGAGGTTTGGCGCTCAAATTTTATGCTTCAGTCCGATTGGATGTTCGTAAGATCGAAAATATTAAACAAGGAGATCAGGTTGTGGGCTCAAGGCATCGAGTGAAGGTTGTAAAAAACAAAGTAGCTCCGCCTTTTAGAATTGCTGAATTTGATATGGATGATATGGGGATTGTTCACGCTGGTGAGCTGCTTGATGTAGGTATTGAGATGGGGCTTTTAACCAAAGCTGGAGCTTTTATCCGCCGAGGTGAAACACTAGTTGGGCAGGGCCGTCAAGCTGCGATTAGCTTTTTGAGAGAAAATCCAAAAGAAGCGGAAAGTTTGGAAAAAGAGATCAGAGATAAATGGATGAAACAAAAAAGTGGTGAAGACCAGTTGGTAGTAGGACAAGAAGAAGACGAAGACGAGATGGGCATCCAAGAAACGGTTTAATAGTATATCCCCTTTTAAAATCAATTTTTTGTTTATAAACATTAGTATAGTGTGTATATAATTTTTTAATGAAAAAAATTACTTTGGTTGAAAGACAGAAAAAAAATCCGCAGCGTTTTAATATTTATCTTGATGGTGATTTTGCTTTTGGAGCAGATGAAGATACTGTAGTCAATTTTAGATTACTTAAAGGTAAAGCAATCTCTGAAGAAGAATTTGAAAAAATTATTTTTGAAACAGAGATAGGGAAGCTGATGGAGCGGATGTATGGTTTGTTTGGTCGCCGCCAACGAACAGAAAAAGAGGTGCGAGATTATTTACGAAATTTATCTTTCAAACGAACTCTTAAAGATCAAGAGGCTATTTCTCCATTCGTGGTAGATAAAGTAATCGCCAGACTTTATGAAAAAAGGTTGCTCGATGATCGGTTGTTTGCCGAGGAATGGGTTAGAGCCAGACAGTTGTCAAAGAAAAAAGGCCAGATTGCGATCAAACAGGAGTTGATGCAAAAAGGTGTTGCAAAAGAGGTGATAGATGAAGTTATGGAAGTGCAAACTAGTCCAGAAAATGAATATTCACTGGCTCAAGAAGCACTGGTAAAAAAAGAACGGTTGTTTAAAGGTTTGGAAGGAAATGAATTAAAACAAAAAACGCTTCAGTTTTTACTGAGAAGAGGTTTTTCTTATGAAACAGCGAAAGATGTGGTTGAAGAATTTGTAAAAAAAGTGTATACTGTCTCATAGTGAGTAAGGTTCATGAGTTTTATGGAAAAAAATTTGCTTTCCATTTCTACCAAACTTCAGTAGCGATTTGGTCGTGTCTTTCTCAATAATTTAAAAATTATGATTAAATCATTTGGATCATCACCATCATCTCCTCGCCCTTCAATCGACATTAATGCCAAAGAAACCGAGTTGGCAAAAAGAGAAGGTATTTTAGAAGAGCGAGAAAGAACTATTGTAGCCAAACAGGAACAATTGGAGAAAAGATCTTCAGACATTGATACTTACCGTAAAGAATTGATCGACAAACTGGAAAAAGTTTCTAAAATGTCGGCTGATGAAGCCAAAGATGTCCTGTTGGCAGCTGTAGAAAAAGATTTAGCTGTTGAAATATCTAAAAAAATTAAATCAGCTGAAGAAGAGATTAAAATCCAGTCAGCAGATAAAGCTAAAGATATTTTAGCGGATGCTTTACTGTCTGGTGCGGTAGATTATATGAGTGAATTTACTACATCTAGAGTGAAACTTCCTGATGCTGAGATGAAAGGGCGAATTATTGGAAAAGAAGGTCGTAACATCCGAGCTTTTGAACAGACGACAGGCGTTGATGTGGTAATGGATGATGATTTGCCGGATTCATTGATATTGTCTTCATTTGATCCGATTCGTCGAGAAATTGCTCGAATTACTTTGGAAAAATTAATGTCTGATGGGAGAATTCAGCCTCAAAGAATTGAAGAGTTGTATGATCTGGCGAAAAAAGAAGTTGAACGACTGATGATGCAGGCTGGTGAAAAATTGGCCCATGATGCAGGTGTGTATTCGCTGCCAGCGGAAGTGATTGCGACGATGGGTAAATTTAAATATCGATACTCATATGGTCAAAGCTTGGTTCAGCATTCACTGGAAGTATCAAAAATTGCCGTGGCAGTGGCTGAATTAATCGGGGCAGATGTTAATGTTGTACGAGTTGGAGGTTTGCTGCATGATATTGGAAAAGTAGTTTACGATGGAGATGAAGGAACTCATGTAGAAAAAGGTGTCCAGTTTGCCAAACAGCATGGTTTCCCAGAAGCAGTAATTGCTTGTATTGCAGAGCATCACGAGGATATCCCGATCTCTTCAGCCGAATCTATCTGTGTGATTATCGGTGATGCTTTTTCAGGTGGTAGACCAGGGGCTCGTCATGAAAATGTGCAAGATTATGTTAATAGACTAGACAATATTGAAAAAATAGCCATGTCTTTTGACGGTGTAGATCGAGTATTT
>CAYOMO010000012.1:0-18715 GCA_964405065.1 uncultured Gammaproteobacteria bacterium | reverse complement strand
CTGGTATTGCTGCGGTAAATGGCAAAATGCATATTCATAAAGATTTTGGTTTGGTTAGTCAGGTTTATAAAGATCAGGATTTTAGCCATTTAGGTGGCGGTATGGCGATTGGTCACAACCGGTATTCGACATCCGGTGGGAGCCGAGAAAATAAATTTATCCAACCAATTCATTCTCCAGGAGTATCTTTAGCTCTGGTTCACAATGGTAATCTACCTTCTCTTACCAAGCTCAAAACATTTCTCACTAGTAAAGGACTTCCAGTCGATGACTCCAATGATTCCAGTCTGATGTATGACGCGATTAAATATTTTATTCATCAAGGACATTCCCTTGAAGAAGCAGTCGCTAAAGCTTACCCCCTGTTTACAGGGGTTTTTTGTATCTTGGTAATGGACAAAGAAAAAATTATCGCAGCAGTCGATCCCTGCGGTATTAGACCTTTGTGCATAGGTAAGCTGGATGATGGATACATTATCTCTTCTGAGAGCTGTGGACTGGATATTGTCGGAGCTGAATTTTTACAAGAAGTCGGGCCAGGAGAGATAGTCGAGATTTCAACTTCTGGGATAAAAACTTTTAATTTAGTTAAAGGACAAAGAAAAATTGATCTATTTGAATTTATTTATTTTGCCAGGCCAGATTCAAATATTTTAGGAAAAAATGTTTACCAGACTAGAGTTGAGATGGGGATCAATCTGGCAAAAGAATATCCGATCAAAGCGGATTTGGTCATCCCGGTTCCCGAAACAGGAATTCCTGGAGCTATCGGATATTCGATGCAGTCAGGTATCCCTTTTCAAATGGGACTGATGAAAAATAGATATATTGGCCGAACATTTATCATGCCAGATCAAAAACTAAGGGAATCTCGAGTAAGAATGAAGCTGAATCCAATTTCAGCGGTTATCAAAAACAAAAAAATAATCATTGTTGATGATTCGATAGTCAGAGGGACAACCACCAAAAAACTCGTTTCAATGCTAAAAAATGCTGGTGCTTTGGAAGTTCATGTAGTAGTCACCTCGCCTCCGGTTAAATATCCAGACTATTATGGTATAGATACTCCCAATCAAAATGATCTAATAGCTTCCTATTTGTCTTCTGAAGAAATTGCCAAAGTAATGGGAGCGGATTCGGTTAATTATTTATCTTTGGAAAAAACTATTCAGTCTGTTGGACTGCCAGCTGAAATGTTTTGTACAGCACCTTTTACCGGAGAGTATCCAATCGATATTTTTGAACGTAAACAAGAGATCATCTACGCTCCCACAAATAATTAAACAATCCAACAATCTAACAATCTCATCTCAAACTTCTCACTTCACACTGCTTTTTGCATCTGACTGCTAGTTGTGTTAAATTTGCAACTATATGTTTATTGAAGCAATGGCAGTAATGACCATCAACGGTTTGACTACAGTTGGTGATAAATCTCCGGCTGAGTGGGCGTCAGTAGCCGATCAAAAAAAGTTGCAGCAAAAATTGGCTGAATATCAAGATGGGATAGCCATTGTGGGATCGGGCACCGTTGGGTCTGATCCAGCCTGGTATGTCCAACGAGCGTTACAAGGCGGACCCCGACGAGTTGTAATGACATCACGCCCTAATGACTACCGGGATTTTCAGCATCCAGGACAGATCGAATTTGTTGATTTTACTCCCGCCGAGTTGGTTAATCACTATAAGAAACAGAGGATAAAGAAGGGGCTATTATTAGCGGGAGAAAAAGTGATGGGGGCCTTTTTAGCAGCTGATCTGATAGATCGGTTTTCTTTGACTATAGAACCAAGAATTGTTGGTCAGGGAAAAAGTCTGGCTATTGGTATATTTGACAGGGATTTTCGACTGGCTGGAGTGAATACTCAGGAAGATGCCCCGAATACTGTATTTATTCGCTATGATCGAAACCGAAAACCATGAAAATTACCGCAATTAAAACTCACAAAATAACTGTCCATGACACCGATCTGTTGGAGATCATGGAAAGGTATCTACATGAGGTATCTGAAGGATCAATTGTGGCAGTCACTTCCAAAGTTGTTGCTTTGTGTGAAGGCCGGGTCGTCAAATCTGACCAAGCAGATAAAGAATCACTGATCAAAAAAGAAGCTGAATTCTATTTACCTCGCGCGTCTAGCAAATATGGTGTTTCATTAACAATTACTGGAGGCCAACTGGTTGCGACTGCTGGAATTGATGAATCAAATGCCGATGGCTATTTTGTTTTATGGCCAGAGGACGCACAAAAAAGCGCTAATGCAATTCGAAAATATTTGCAAGAAAAATTTCAAATAAAAAATTTAGGAGTTATTATCACTGATAGTAAGACCACTCCTTTACGATGGGGTGTGACGGGAACTGCTATCGCTTATAGCGGTTTTAAACCATTAAATGATCTCATCGGTACTCCGGATTTATTTGGCAGGGAGCTCAAAATGACCAAAGTAAATATTTTAGATGGACTAGCAGCCGCAGCTGTTTTAGTGATGGGTGAAGGTATTGAACAAACGCCGTTGGCTATTATTGAAGATACTAGTTTTGTACAGTATAGTGATGAAAATCCATCTGATGAAGAATTAGCTAGTTTAAAAATTTCAATTGATGATGATATCTATGCGCCACTTTTGACAAAAGTGGATTGGCAAAAAGGAGAAAAAACATGACTGATCAGGAAATAATTTCTACTTTAAAACAAAAAAAATTTAAAATCACCAAAGTTCGATCAGGCATTGTCACTCAGTTTACCCAAGCTAAGTCACCAATCGCCGCTAAAGATCTGTTGGAGTATTTTCATCAGCAGGGGATGAAAATTAACAAAACCACGGTTTACCGGGAGCTGGCATTTTTACTATCAGAAAATATTATTAAAGAAATAGAGTTTGGTGAAGGCCAAAAAAGATATGAATTGGAGGATTTTAAACATCATCATCATCTGATCTGCTTAAAATGCCGTAAAGTTGAAGATGTTGAACTAAAAACCGATCTAAATAAAGAGGAAACACGTTTTTTGAAAGAAAATGGTTTTAAAGTTGTTAATCATTCGCTCGAATTTTTCGGCTATTGTAAAAACTGCCAGATATAAACTGAATATGCTACTATGAAAGCATGAATTATCATCCCGATGATGTAGTCGTTATTACCCCTTTATACAATGAAGCCCACCATCTGAATACTCTGCTGACATCTATCAAGCAGGCTGGATTAAAAAAAATGATATTTGGCATCAGTCCAAATAGTACTGATGATACCAAGTTGATTTTGCATCAAGCTGGCATATTTTATACTATGCCAAAAGAAGATGGGTATGATTTTGCTATTGAATCAGCCCTTGATCAGTTAGAAGAGGTCTATCCTGAGACCAAACTAGTCCTGTTTTCTGAAGCACATCAGATTTACGATAAACAGACCATAGAAAAATTTTTACAAAAGATAGCTGAAGGGGCAGATCTAGTGATGGGTATACATAAAAATAGCCATTCAAGCAGCAACTGGTTTGAAAAAATTGGCACCAAACTGATCATCTTCCCACTGCAGATTTTCTTTCGTCGAAAAATTCGCGATATCAGTCCTTTTAGGATGGTGAGACGTGAATTGATTCAAAAATTTAATCTCGAACCTAAAAAATACCGTCTGCCAACCGAAATGATTGTCAAATCCCTGGCGATGAATTTAAATATTATAGAACTTCCTGTTTCGACTCAGGAAATTTCCCATGAGGCACCGGATGTAGCAAGTTTAATTGAAAAAAATACCGATCCAATATCGGCGCTACAGTTTATCAATTTCAAACCCCAGGAGAGTTAATTAGAAAATAACCGGAAATTCAGTTATAATTCACTCTGAAAACGTGGTGAAATACAAAAGCGAATACTTGAAATACTTTTCACCCCGGTAAAGCATGTAAAACTATGAAAAGCTTTTGGAAAAACCTATCAAAACCAATATTCGCCTTAGCTCCTCTTGACGAGGTAACAGACACTGTCTTTCGGAGAATTGTGGCGTCGGTTGCCAAACCAGATGTGATGTTTACTGAGTTTACCTCTGTAGAAGGATTGACTTCAAAAGGAGCCGATAAAGTCAAACATCGGCTGAATTTTACTCCGGAGGAAAAACCATTGATTGCTCAAATATGGGGTAAAGATCTAGAAGCTTTTACCCAGGTGGCAGCTATGGTTAAAGAGCTTGGTTTTGATGGAGTTGATATCAATATGGGATGCCCCGAAAGGGGGATCACCAAAAGGGGTTGTTGTAGTGCCTTGATAGATAATCCCGAGTTGGCGGCAGATATTATTGCCGCTGTTAAAAAAGGAGCTGGAGATCTACCAGTGAGTGTTAAAACCAGATGTGGTTTTAAAGATTGGAAGACCGAAGAATGGATTACCTTTTTATTAAAACAGGATATTCAGTGTCTGACAGTCCATGGCCGAATCGCCAAAGAGATGAGTCATTTTCCAGCTCGTTGGGATGAGATTGCCAAAGCGGTGCAGATCCGTGATGAACTAGGTGTTGAGACCGTGATTTTGGGCAATGGAGATGTTATTAGCTCTGAGGATGCTTTTGCCAAAATAAAACAGAGTGGAGTAGATGGGGTGATGATTGGCCGAGGGATTTTTCATGATCAGTGGATTTTTAATAAACAACCGAAACAGTACCAGCCAACTATCGAAGAGCGATTGGATTTATTACTCAGACATGCCCAGCTTTTTGATGAGGTCTGGGGTAACACCAAAAACTTTGCCATTTTAAAAAAATTTTTTAAAGCTTACTTACACGATTTTGAAGGAGCAGCCGAGATGAGAGCTGAACTTATGCAATCATCTGGGATAGATGATGTAAGAAAAATTGTCACCCGCTTACAATCTGTAAATCGTAAATCGTAAATCGTAAATCTTTTACTGCTTGTTTTATTAATGCAATTTTGGTTAAATAAACCACATGGCAGACAATAAATTTAAAATTGAAGAAATAAAAGCAGGCGTTGGTGAAGAAGTTCAAAGTGGTGATTATGTCACTATTCATTACACTGGTTGGCTGGAAGATGGGACTGTTTTTGATAGTTCAGTCAAAAGAGGTACTCCTTTTCAAACCAGAATAGGTGTAGGGCAAGTGATTGCTGGTTGGGATATGGGTGTAATCGGCATGAAAAAAGGCTCCAAAAGAAAATTAACAATTCCACCAGAGTTAGCATATGGCGATAATGCCGTCAGTATTATTCCACCAAATTCCACACTCATTTTTGAAGTCGAATTAATAGATATCACTTAGTTTCTGCGATATAATAATCCAGTGAAAAATCTTTTAGCTATTGGTTTATTAGTTTTTATTATCTTTTTTTCCCCTAATGTCATTTTGGCTCAAGAAACGATCAAAAACTTTGATGCCAAAATAGTGGCTCATCAAAATGGTGAGATGACTATTACCGAAACTATAAAATATGACTTTGGTTCTGATTCTAAGCACGGAATTTTTCGCTTTGTCCCGACATTTACGAAAGTAGGCGAGCTTTATAGAGTGTCGGATATTCAGTTTTTAAGTGTCAAAAGAGATGGTCATAAAGAAAAATATCAGGCTTCTTACAATGCTGATGTGGTAGAAGCAAAAATTGGTGATCCGGATAAAACTATCAAATTTGAACATACATATGAAATAGAGTATCTAGTAAAAAACGGTATTGGTAGCAATTATGCTGATCACGATGAGGTCTACTGGAATATCACCGGCAATGGTTGGAATGTCCCGATAGAAAAAGTAACAGCTACCATTTCGACTGATTTTAATATCGCTCCTACCCAAACCAAATGCTTTACCGGTTTAGTCGGCTCCACCCAATCGGATTGTAAATCAGAGATTCACGGGACTATCTCACAAACAGAAACCACCACTTCACTGGAAGATAATGAAGGTGTAACTGTTGTCACCGCTTTTCCGGTGGGTACTTTCCCAAAATCTCAGCTACAAGATGCTCCTCCCACCATGGGAAAAGATCTGAAAAACGCTTTAAATATCTATGCGTTTGTCTGGATTATTTTAAATATAATAGTTTTTGCAGTAGTTTTAAGATGGTATCTGAAAAATCGTATTCAAACCAATTTGGGAAAACATAGCGTTAATTTTGACATTCCTAAAGATGGAAAAAATTACCTGACACCACTTGAAGCCGGGATTATTGATAATACCAGGCTGGAACAAAACGATGTGATGGCGACAATTTTTGATCTGGCGATAAAAAAATTCATCAAGATTGAACAAATCGAGGGAAAAAAGACCTTAGGTGTATTTAAAGGCAAAGATGATTATAAAGTGATTAAATTAAAAGATTATACAAATGATTCAAATCTTGAAGAGTATGAAAAAACACTATTAGAGAAAATCTTAAAAGGCGAATCTGAAAGAAAACTTAGTGAAATTAAAACGTTTTATCTGACCTTTACTCAAATGGAAAAACAAGGATTCGAATCTTTAGTTAAAAAGAGCTTTTATACCAAAAACCCCAAAAACCAAAAAAGTTTACTGCTGATACTGGGAATTATTTTAACATTTTCTTTAAATATTTTACTCGGTCCTATGTTGATTTATCTTTCCAACAAGCTGAACGGTCGAACTGTCAAAGGTAATACGATGGATCACCAAGTCGAGGGTCTGAAGATTTTTTTGAAAAACATGAAAAGACATTACAATTTTCAGGCCAAAAAAGCGATCACAGTAGAAAAATATATTCCCTATGCAATGGCATTTGGCCTGATTGACCAGTTTATGGATCAGATCAAAGATATATATCCCGACTATCAGCCCGACTGGTATTCGGGACACTCCAATTTTTATGCCGCCCGGATAGGTATGATATCCTCTATGAGTTCACATATGACCACTTCAGCTCCATCTTCATCTTCCGGTTTTTCAGGCGGTGGTTCATCTGGCGGCGGAGGTGGTGGCGGAGGCGGCGGCAGCTGGTAGCTTCCTCAAACTTCACATTTAGGCAAAAAAGCCGTAGAATACACTTCTATGGAAAGAAAATATACTATATTACTTTATTATAAATATATACCTTTGGAAAATCCGGATCAGATTCGGGATGAACAAAAAAAGTTTGCTCAGTTTCATGGTTTAAAGGGCCGGGTGATCGTTTCAACTGAAGGGATCAATGGCACCCTGGAAGGTCTTGATTTTGAAATTAAATCATATGTCGAGTGGATGGAGTCACAAGATCAGTTTAAAGGGATACATTATAAATATAGCCAGGGGAGTGGCCAGGCTTTCCCCAAATTATCAGTTAAAGTTCGTAGCGAGATTGTTGCTTACCGACTTGGTGATGGTGAAGTCAAACCCTGGGAGACAACGGGTAAATATTTGGCAGCTGAGGATCTGCATGAATGGATTCACTCTGGTAAAAAGTTTTTTATTGTGGATATGCGCAACGGTTTTGAGCAGGAAGTGGGGCATTTTAAAGGTTCGACATTGATGAATATGGGACACTCTGAAGATCTACCTAAAATGCTGTCTCAGCTGGATAATATTCCCAAAGATGAACCAATTGTGATTGTATGTACAGGGGGTGTCAGATGCGAAAAAGCATCTGGTTTTTTGATCAAACATGGATTTACCAATGTCTATCAGCTGCATGGTGGAATTGTGACCTATATGGAGAAATACCCCAACGAAGATTTTTTGGGTGCTTTATATGTGTTTGATAGTCGGTTGGTAATGCACTTTGGCGATAAAACAGCTCTGCCTCGACAAATAGTTGGAAAGTGTGCGGCTTGTGGTAAACCAAGTGAACGCATGGTTAATTGCACCGATGACTTTTGCCACCGTCATTTTATTGCCTGCGAAGAATGTACCCAGGGCAAATCTACAATGTTCTGCCCGATGGGTTGTCGGGATTATTCAAAAGAGCATCCTGAAGCTTTTAAAAACCAATCGAGTGGTACTTTGGGAAGTTTTTAACAATTAGTGCCTGCCATTTTTCTGAGAGCTTGGTACTAAATTTGCCATAACCTCCACTTTCAGTTCCTGAACAAAGCATATTTTCATATCTCCTGATTACATCTTGGACATCCCGACCAATCTCATTAAAAAGTTCCTGATATTTTTTAGGATCTCGAACATATTCATCATGAACTTCCCTAAAAACTTCAAACAACTTTTTATTTTGTTCGAGCATTAAAAGATAATACTGATCTGTTTTTGTCATTGATTTATCCTATCAGATTTTTTAATTAAATAAAAAGCCACTTCTTTATCAGGATAAGTGATAACATCAATTAGATCGATACCAGGTGGTGGTTTTTTTTCTCCTCTCAGATCCGCCCGCAACTCTTGCTGAGTCACCAAATACAAAGTTTTTGGTTGAAGGGCACGGGCTAGATCCAGATCATTAGTTGGTAAATCAGCTATTTTAAATCGATCTAAAAAGGAGGCGTCATTTTTGGTTTCATTGTAATTTTCCCCAAAAAGCTGAGCATCGGTCGGCGGAATATTTCCCCAAAAAAGTAAATATAAATTTGGTGGTTCTGGATGCGGAACCATCACAATATGATCATAATTTTGCTGAATGGCCATAATTTTGTGAATAGCTGTTTTATACGGCGAGGAAAACCAGCGTCCTGAATCAATTTGGTAATGAATATGATATTCATGCAGATAAAAAACAAACAATAGCAGATGAATTCCGAGTAGCAGACCAATTAATGGCTTACCAAGAAAAATTTTTTTTACAGACTGATAAAAAAAATACCAGCCACAGCTAATAATAAAAAGTAGCGGAAAAGAATAAAAAAACATTCTAGAAGCATGTGCTGCCCCATCTTGAGTTAGAGAAGAGGGGATTGCTGCTAAAAAGAAGAATATCAGAATAAGTTTTAAAAAAGGATCAGATCGATGTTTGAACATATAATAAATCCCAAAACTCAAAAGAATAATATCGGTATAAAAAACCATGCCTTGCCCTTCCATCGAATGACGATGATTTTTGTCACCTTTAATAAATAAAAAGTCAGAAGAAAAAGCTGAGTAATAGCTGTTAAAGAAAGTTTCCAAATAACTATCGACTTTATTATGAAAAATCTGTGATAAAAAACTGGCATTTTTTCCAATTGTCGGGTCTTCCAGATCTCCTGAGTCTATCTCGCGCTCGCGTTGGATTTGAATGGGAGTAGCCGGGTCCACAAAAATAGCTATCTGCGCTATGCGTGGCTTATCTTTAGCAAAGTAGGTAGTGGAGACGATCATCGAGCTGGTGATTAAAAGGAAACATCCTAACAGCACAATAATTTTTTTAAGACCCAGAATTTTTTTGATGTCAGAGAAATAAACTATACCCAAAGATAAAAAGACAATCGGGGTTAAAAGACTCATCGTCCGATAGGTAAAAATACTTAAAGCGATGATAATCGTTGATAAGAAAAAATAATGAAATTTTTTTCTCTCCAAACCATAAAGAAATAAAATAATACCGACTAAAGGAAAAAACAAAGTGGTATGAGCTTCATGATTGTATCGGGAAAACTGGATCCACCACGGATTGGTGGCAGTTACCAGCATACCAATAATTCCCAGCCAAAAATTTCGGCTCCATTTATAGATTAACCAAAAAAACAATCCGACATTAATCGTCCCCAAAAAGACCAGACCCATTCGAACTTGTAGTTCTGGGGATGAAAAGAGAGCTGTTGATAAAACTGTCAGATATACTGGAATAGGTGGGCGGGGATCAAGATATGAACTAAAATAAAATGGCGACAGATCTCCTCGGTAATCTTTACCCGTTTGTAAAATACTTCTAGCCTGATAACCGGCATCGATTTCATCATAATAAAGTCCTTGTGGATTTTGTCCGACATTCCAAAAACGTAAAGTAAATGCAGTCAGCAAAATCAAAGCCACTAGTAAATATCGATACATATGCGAAACTCAATATAAAAAAGCTAATTAAAAAAAACAAGCTGGAGAAATCCATTTATCGATTACTTACTTTTTTATCAACAAATATTCATACGAGATAGCTTAAATTAGTATTAGATATGGGTAATCTCTTGCAATTTACTATTGCCTTACGTATTCTGGTCACATGGCTCCGGTCTTACTTAGTGATCTTAAAGATGAATTAAAAAAATATTATCGTCCTGATAAAACAGGTTTTCTACAAAAATTTTTTCACTCTGATCAAAAGACTACCACGGAAATTTTTCATGGAGTATCTGTCCCCAATTCCCGTTTGGTTGCCAAGCAATTTATTAATCTAGATTTTAATGATGTCCAGACTTTATTGGAATCAAATATTCACGAAGAACGACTGATCGCCCTGTTTATTTTAGTTTTGAAATATCAAAGAGCTGATCAATACACCAAGGGACAAATTGTCAGATTTTATCTGAAAAATACTGAATATATAAATGATTGGGATCTGGTCGATTCCAGTGCTGATAAGATTTTGGGAGATAGTTTGCTTGAAAAAAGTGATCGATCTGTTTTATATACTTTAGCCATATCTGATAACTGGTGGGAAAGACGAATTGCCATTATCGCCACCTATCAGCTAATAAAAAAAAAGCCGGAGTATCACGACACTTTCCGACTGGCTGAGTTACTTATTAAAGATCGCCATGATCTGGTTCATAAAGCTGTGGGTTGGATGCTTCGGGAAGTTGGTAAAAGAGTGTCTCAGGATATTGAAAGAAAGTTCCTCGATCATCATTATCATAAAATGCCACGGACAATGCTTCGCTATGCAATAGAACATTTCCCAGCTGAAGAACGGCAAAAATATCTTAAAAAATAGTTGCTGAGTTGTCTTACTTGATTATTACTGGAAAACGACAGTATTCTTTGATAATATCTCGCTAATGCTCATCTCCTTTATTAATGAACCATTGTTTTATTTTTGTTTGGCTTCGGCTGTCTTTGGAATTGCTATCTGTATATCTTCGGAAGATTCACTGATAAAAAGGCAGTTGCGTCTGGCACTCAATCAGACAGGCAAAGTAAAAATGTTTGTACCACTTTTAACCTCTTTGGGAGTCAGTTTTGGACTGACACTTATTTTAAGATTCTTGGGATAAACTATCTGAAGCTGCTGGTGTTGGGTTGTCTGTATAAAAAAGCAGAAATTTCTCCCCTGTAAATACCGTGCTTGGATTTTGTACCTTTTGACCATAATAAATTGGATTGCTCCAGGAATTGCCATCACGGGAGCTACTTTTCCAGAGTCCACGATTGGAACTGCCAATCAGATACAACTCTCCAGCCTGTGAAGTTAGATGAGACTGACCATAAACAGAGTCCGCAATCGTGAGATCAGCAAGCCTGGTAAATACCTTAGTATCATAAGATATCGCATTATAGGCGGTATTAGACTGTGCCCCTTCCTGAGTAAAAGCCACCAAATGCATCCGTTCGCCTAAAATAGTAATGGCAAATGCCATTAGCGACTCATTTTCTATCTCAAAATGAGTTGTTGGATCATATTCAAAATTAACTCCGTCTGTCGAGAGTGCCGCAAAAAGTGAATTACGGGTAGCGTTGGCAGTTTTGGCCAGAAAATAGAGTTTTATTTTTCCTGATGGAAGCAGTACAACTTGTGGAGATATTGGAGTGGTTTGGGTTTCAGGCAGATTTTTGATCGCAATTGGCATCGGTGAGGTCCATTTTTTCCCCAGATCGGTTGATTTAATCCAAAAAATAGAGCCATAGGCTTTTCTGTTTTCACTAGGATAGTAATTAAAATATACTACCGCCGCATTGTCTCGAAAAATAGCACTTGGAGTCGCCGTTCGATGTACCAAAAAACTCTTGCCACTGAAATTATTAATATCGCCACTGCCCATAAACAGATCCTGTTTCCAAGGAGCTTCTTGGGTTGGATTATTTGTAACAGCTGGTTTGTGCTGCAGCCAGCTTGGTAAGGTGATTGTCGGAGTAAATAGGTGATACGAATGATCCGTTAAAACCAAAGTGAAGATACTTCCCCAGATCAGAATTAATAAAATGATACCTAGTAAAAGGATCTGGCGGATTGAAAAAAATTGCATGGAGTCATTTTAAACTATAAGTTATTATAAGGCAAGTTGACACTGTTGACTTTTGTATAAAAAAAAGTGACTATAGATATATGACTGCTCTAGGACTCATTATGATTGCTGTAGCCTGGTTACTACAGTTTTTATTAATGACTAAAAAAGATTTGCGAATTAAAAATTTATTTTTGTTTATTTATGGTCTGGGAACGCTAGTTTTAGTATACGACTCCTATGTTAGTGGTTATGGCGAAAACGCTATCATCAATTTGGCAATAGCTGCTGTATCAGCCGCTGTATTCTATAAAGCCAATCAGTAAACCTTACACATTTTGGTATATTACACTTATGCAGCAATTTGTTTGTCCAATGCATCCGGAAATCACCGCCGTCAAACCAGCTCGTTGTTCTAAATGTGGGATGAAACTGGTCCCTCATTCAAAAGTTTCTCATCTCCCATCTCATATGGAGCATGCTGAGCATTCAAGCAAAACAAGTTCTTTTAAAGATTATCAGCCACTTTTTGTGATTATCGGACTGATTACATTAGTTGCGCTGGTGGTATCTGCCGTCCAAGGATTTTCACTCAGAGGACTGATTGAATATTTTATGATCGGGTTTTTTATCACCTTTAGTGGTTTTAAACTAATTGATTTAGAGGGCTTTGCCCAAGGTTATTCGACCTATGATTTGTTAGCCAAAAGGTGGTATGAATATGGCTATTTCTATCCTTTTATAGAATTGGGATTTGGGATATTGATGATTGTGCTAATGTCTCACCCTTGGCTATTGATTTTGGAGATTATGGTAATGACTATTTCGGGATTGGGAGTTGCCATCAAGCTGGCTAAAAAGGAGCACTTCCAATGCGCCTGTCTTGGCACTTTTTTGAAAGTGCCTTTGACCAAGATTACTTTAATTGAAGATTTTGGCATGGCATTACTGGCCGGTATTTTACTTATTTGGTCATAAAGTTGAATTTCACTCTTTTTAAGAGTATATTTAGCAAATGCAAGGATTTAAGCAATTTATTCTGCGAGGCAATGTGATCGACTTGGGAGTGGGTATTGTGATAGGTCAAGCTTTTAATAGTGTTGTTCAGGCTTTTGTCGCGAGTTTTCTAAATCCGGTTTTAGCTCTTCTGACAGGACACACTGATTTTTCTAGTCAAACCATCATGTTTGGAACACTCACTTTAAAATATGGAGATTTTCTAAATGCTGTCATCTCCTTTGCTATTATCGCTTTTACGGTCTATTTCTTTGTGGTGATGCCAACCAATCGTCTGATCAGTGCAGTAAATAGTCGTAAAAAAACTGAGGATCCATCTACCCAAAAATGCCCTTATTGTTTATCCGAAATACCAAAAGAGGCTACTCGTTGTGCTCATTGCACCTCCAAAATTCCAGACAAAAAATAGTTTTAAATCCGATAATAAATCATCCTATTGACGATATTTTTATTTTAAAATACAGTTAGTTTAATGCTCTTACAAAAAGCAGTGAAAGGAGAAAAATGGCTAAAAAAACTGCTGCACCGGCTTTAACAAAAAAAAGTCTGATTCACTCAGACCTGTTGGCTGGCTTTGTAATCGGATTTGTCTGCGGTGTATTATTCTTATCATTCTTCGGTTCAATGATGTAAGACTATTCTCTGCTCAAATTTATTGCTATTACTACTATATATTGGGGGTTACTTAAAAAATACTTTTAGGATACAATAATCTTTCGGGTTTTTTATGTTTAAAAAAAATCGCAACTTACTCATTATTGCTCTGATTGCTGTTGTAAATGCTTTAGGGTACGGAATAATTATTCCGATCTTATATACATATACAGAGCGTTTTGGACTGAATGCTTTTCAATACGGTCTGCTTTTCGCACTCTTTTCACTTTGCCAATTTTTATCAACTCCGATTATTGGCCGACTTTCTGACAAATATGGCCGAAAACCACTTCTTTTAGCCTCAATTGGTGGCACAGCTCTGTCTTTTTTCATGCTGGCTTTTGCACCAAATGCACTAATTTTATTTATTGCCAGAGCTCTTGATGGTTTGACAGCCGGCAATATTCCGGTTGCTGCTGCTGTAATATCTGATACAACAGAACCAAAAGACCGAGTCAGAGGTTTTGGTATTATTGGAGCTTCATTTGGTTTTGGTTTGTTTGTTGGACCAGCCATCTCAGGACTCACTGTCGGTATCAGCCCAGCAATTCCCTTTATAATAGCTGGTCTTATCTCAGTTATCGCGGTTTTAATGACCTGGTTCCTACTGCCAGAAACCAATAAACATATAGGCGAAGTAAAACACGGTAGCTTATTTAATTTTTCAAAATTATTTCACGCATTATTTGATCAAAACGTCGGTATAACTTTCTTAATTACATTAGTTTACTTTATTTCATTTGGTATTTTTATCACCTCATTTCAGCCATTTGCTCAGGGAGTGCTAGGTTTAACACCCCAGTGGATCTCATTTGTTTTTTCCTTCTTTGGGTTGATTGGTATTATCAGTCAGGTCTTTTTCGTTCAGAGATTGTCCAAATTTTTTGGTTTAAAAAAAGCATTTACAATTTCTTTGGCAATTGTGACTATCGGATTTCTTTTGATAGCTTTAAGTAATAATTTGGTGATGTTTCTGCTTGCTTCCATTCTAATGGGCTTTTTTAATAATTCAGTGCAGCCATTGACTCAGGCAATCTTATCTGAGGAAACCGATGCCAAATCCCAGGGTTCAATGCAAGGGTTAAATGCGTCATATATGAGTATCGGGATGATCATTGGACCACTTCTGGCTGGGGCTCTAGCAACTTTTTCACTGGCCACTCCATTTTTTGGCTCAGCTTTATGTGTATTAATCGGATTTATTTTATCCTTCTGGGTCATGCGTCCTGGAGTAAAAAAAGAATCAGCTTTTTAATTTAGTATAAAAAAACGTGCAGTTCCTCAGTTTTATCACCGGATCCGGCATCAGTTGTGATCACTTTCATTTTAGCTTTTGAAGCGGCTTTAGCAGTTAATTCTAATACTCGTTGTCGGTTGTAAACAAATAAATTGTAGGAATAGTCGCCGTCATATCTTTCCAGCAGCAGATTGAAAACTACTCCATATCTGGCCATTGCCCACATTTTTTTTATCCACTCAGAAAGTATCTGATAATTATCAGTATGTAGTTTGGTAGTCATGGCTCCGGAAGAAAATACAAAATCATATTTGGATTCTTCCATTGTTAAAAAATCTGCATTTATAAACTTTCCGGATGGAAATTTTTGTCTGGCTTTATTTATTCCTTCTTCAAAAATATCAATTCCAGTATAGTCGACTGAGTCAAACTGAAGCAGATATTCATACAGATCTCCGGTGCCACATCCCACATCCAATACTGAATGATGATCCAATGGTGTATTAGTATATTCAGTTATTTTGGTCATTAATTCAAAATTTTCAATTTTGTCTTCATAAGGCCATCCATCATCAATAGAAAGTTCTAAAAATGTTTTATAAAGTGAGTTGTTTTTTTTAACATCATTTAATGAGTAAATCGTTTGGGTGTTTTTCATTTGGACACATCATACTATATGTTAAAAAAAGGATCATACTTCAAAAAAGGTAACTACTATACAAAATGAAGTAAATATTTATAATTAAGTACATATGGACAAATGGAACAAGCCGGCAAGTAATAAAGTTATTGATAAAACCATCAAAGCGCTCAAAACCAATGGTATTAGTGCTGTGGTTGTAGACTCTTTAGAGGAAGCCAAGAAACAAATTCTGGCCAGCATTCCACAGGATGCAGAAGTAATGACAAATACTTCCGTTACTCTGGATGAATCTGGAATAGCCAAAGAGATCAATGAATCAGGTCGTTATAATGCAGTAAAGCCAAAACTTTTCTCTCTTGATAGAAAAACCCACAACAACCAGATGCAAAAAATGGGCGCCGGCCCAGACTACGTTTTAGGCAGTGTTCATGCCATCACCGAAGATGGAAAAGTTTTGATTGCGTCCAATTCAGGGAGTAATATTCCTAACAATGCTTATGGTGCCACCAATGTTATCTGGGTTGTCGGCTCACAAAAAATAGTCAAAGATCTGGATACCGGTATGAAAAGACTCTATGAACATACATTGCCACTTGAATCAGAACGAGCCAAAAAAGCTTATGGTGTTCCAGGCAGTTTTGTTTCAAAACTACTGATTATCAACAAAGAACCAAATCCAGAACGGATAAAAATGTTTTTAGTTAAATCCCCAGTTGGTTATTAATCCATTCTCAACCAATTTTCAGGAAAAATAGTGTAAAATAAAAAAGCATGATAAAAAAAATTGCGATCTCTCTAGCCGTAATTTTAGGCTTTATTTTTTTCTCATTTACCCAGCAAATGGGTGATAAAGAAGATGACGGGGTAGTCAAACTCCCAGAGATGCTTTTACCAAATAAACAAAATTCATCTGCTTCATCTTCGGATTCAAATAATGCAGTCTTGGCATATCAGGATGGGGAATACACTGGTCCGATAATAGATGCCTACTATGGGGATGTTCAGGTGAAAGCGGTGATCGAAGGAGGTAAATTGGTTGACGTAGTTTTTCTAGACTATCCTCACGATCGAAAGACTTCGGAAAGGGTCAATCAGCAGGCGATGCCCTATTTAAAACAGGAAGCTATTCAGGCTCAGTCAGCTGAGGTAGATATTGTCACCGGAGCTACCCAGACGAGTCTGGCATTCAAAAAATCACTGTCTGCTGCACTCATGAAAGCGAAATGATATGAAACAAATAAGATTTATTATGGGTATGCCCATTACAATTGAAATAGTCAACTGCCAAGAAAAAGAGTTATTTAAAAATGTTTTTGATTTTTTCAGACAGGTTGATAAACAGTTTAGCCCGTACAAAAAAAGTAGTGAAGTGACCCAGATCAATCAGGGAAAAATACAGCCAAAAGATTATTCCAACCAAATGAAACAGATTATCTCTTTATCAAAAAAAACCAAACTTCAAACCGATGGATATTTTGACATATATAATAATGAAGTTTTAGATCCTTCAGGGTTGGTCAAAGGATGGGCTATTTTAAAAGCTTCACTTCAAATTAAAAAAGCCGGTTACGAAAATTTTTATATCAGTGCCGGTGGTGATATTCAAAGTATCGGCAAAAATAAGCAGGGTGAAAAATGGAATATTGGGATTCGCAATCCTTTTAATTTACAGCAGATAGTGAAAGTTGTTCATATCAATTCCCAGGGTGTTGCCACCTCCGGGTGCTATGAAAGAGGAGCCCATATTTATAATCCAAAAGGATCTTTGTCTGATGATGTTGTTTCACTGACTGTAATAGGAAAAAATATTTATGAAGCTGACAGGTATGCAACAGCGGCGTTTGCCATGGGGGAAAAAGGAATTGATTTTATAGACCAGACATCTGGTTTAGAAGGTTACGCCATCTATAAAAATGGGATTGCAAAAATGACAAAAAATTTTGAAAAATTTGTAAACTAAAAAATGAATTTTATCGATAACTTTTTAAACAATATCACAATGTACCGGCTGGTACTCTACTATCTGATGGGGTTAGTCGGAATCGCAGCTGTCGCTTCCTTTTTCGGATTATTGCCTTTTAATGGTTTGATGTTTTTATTCACAGTAGCTTTTGTGATGGTGATCGCCTGGCTAACAAACACTGTGTTTGCGTCTTTATTTGATGCAACAACCAATCTTGAATCAGTTTATATTTCAGGATTGATATTGGTTTTAATAGTCCCGCCAATCGGATCTTTTCATGATTTAGGATTTCTGTTTTGGGCAGCAGTTTGGATCTGTGCTTCCAAATTTATTTTTGAAGTTGATAAAAAACATCTGTTCAACCCTGTAGCGATAGCGGTATTTCTTACCTCGGTAGTATTGGGTCAGTCTGCCAACTGGTGGGTTGGTAATGGAATTTTATTTCTGCCGGTACTAATTGGTGGATTATTAATTATGCGCAAAGTCAGACGCACATTTTTAGTTACCACATTTTTACTATCTGCTCTGGGAGCTATTTTACTGACAGGTAGTTTGGTAAAACAGACCCATCTTTATGAATTACTTCAAAAAACTTTGTTTTATTCCCCACTACTATTTTTAGGTTTTGTAATGTTAACTGAGCCGGCTACCACACCACCCAGAAAATGGGGACAGATAGTCTACGGAATAGTGGTGGGGATTTTATACAACCCGACTATTCATATTCAGTCTTTTTATACCACTCCGGAAACCGCTCTTTTGATTGGAAATCTAGTCAGTTTTTTTATTAGTCCACTCAGCAAAAGAGTAGTGGTATTAAAAGAAAAAATAAATTTGGCCAAGGATACTTTAGGATTTGTTTTTATTCCCAATAAAAAACTGGCCTTTCTTCCTGGTCAGTATATGGAATGGACTTTGGCGCAGAAAAACCAGGATAGCCGGGGTAACCGGCGTTATTTTACAATTGCCTCTTCTCCTACCGAAGATACCATCCAGCTGGGAGTAAAATATTATCCGCAGTCCTCCCAATTTAAAAAAACGCTGTCTGAAATGACCCCAAATTCCAAAATGATGATTGGGACTTTGGCCGGAGATTTTACATTGCCTCAAGATCCAGCCAAAAAATTAGCTTTTACCGCCGGAGGGATTGGTGTAACCCCTTTTAGAAGTATGATCAAATATCTGATCGATAA
>CAYOMO010000011.1:0-22595 GCA_964405065.1 uncultured Gammaproteobacteria bacterium | reverse complement strand
ACTTTGTTTATTGGAGTAGGAACAAATGTTTATAAAGGCCAGGTCGTCGGCCAAAATTCCCGTCCTGGAGATATGAGTGTCAATGTCTGCCGAGAAAAACAGTTGACCAATATCCGTTCCAAAGGAGAAGGTGTTTCCGAACATTTCAACGTTCCTAAAATCATGGGTCTAGAAGATGCCTTGGAATACATTACCGATGATGAATTGGTTGAAGTCACCCCCAAAGGCATCCGCATCCGCAAAGTCGACTTAAACGGCACCCGTTAATTTGAAAAAACTTTGGCTTTAAGTTTTTTAATATCAGTGTCATGATCTGCCACTTTATCAACTACCCAGTCCAGCTTACTTTCCATTCGATCAACTTTATCAGTTAATCTTTTAATATCAGATTTATCAGCTTTACCCGCAATAAGCGGGAACAAAGTATTATCAATAACGGCTGCAATATCGTTTCCAGGCTGCTCAATTTTAAAAGCCGTACGCTTTTCGGAAACCCCAACCTCGTTTCGTATTTCCTGATGAACTTCCTCTCTTACAATCTGTCTTATTTGTCCTAAATCATTTGTATCTAACATTGCCTGAATATAGTTTTTATTTTCCAAAAAACAATCCTTGATTTTCGGTTTTTATTCGTGTTTAATAGAGGATGTGAAATATAAACCAGAAGATATCTTTACTCCTCAAGGCTTACTCTCTGATGTAGAACACAATCCAAACTTAGACTTTCTGATGAATTTATTTAATATTCCCCGCGCCTTTGGCGTCAGTGGCTTTGGTGGCAATTGGAATGTCGGTATGCACTGTGTTGCAACAGCTTTTTTGGCTCTATTTTGGTCGAAATACAACAAATACCCAGATCAAAAACGAGATAAATTGGTCACCCAATGTTTACTCCATGATCTGCATGAAGCAGTTACTGGAGACATCTTACCAATGTTCAAAGCCAAATCTGTCAAAACCCAACTCAATCAGATCCAGGATAATATTTTAAATTCTCTCAATGCGCCAGAAGACCATGAACTCTCTATCGATATCAAAATTTTAGATCTGACAGCTTTTCTATATGAGATCCGTCAAGTTTCACCAAATATCATGAATCCACATAAGCTTAAACTAGCCCATATGATGGCAGACAAACAAAAACAGATTTTGCTTGACTACTGCAAAGAAAAAGGAATTGCTAAAGAAAAAATCACCAAGTTTATTGAAGTGCTAGGCATCTAAACTATCGCATTTTCCGCTATTAACTGGAGAAATTCTTTTTTCAGATCTACCTGCTGCATCCTCGATTTATACCGCTCAACATCTTTCCATTGAGTCTTATGACATTCAATAGCTGTCATTTTTAGATCAAACACATCTGTCACATCTAAAATAGTAGTTATCTGCTCATCGGGCACCCCTTTGGGCTCACCAAATCCGGTATTAGCCACCCCTGCTTTGGCATATTCTGCATAATAACTACGCGGCGTGACGGTGTGATACAGCCGGACATGTTTCCGGGCTTTTTTAAGATAATCATTAAATGCCCTGGTCGAGGCTAGTGACATTTTAATATGATCCGGATGATTGGAACCACCATTTTTTTCAAAAGTTATAACCACATCAGGTTGGTCAGATTGCATAATTTCCGAAATTTTACTAACCAAATCATTAGTATCCTCTTTTTCCAGCTCACCGTCCATCAGGCCAAAATAGTGAATTTTTGATATACCAGTAATCTTGGCAGCATTTTCCATCTCACCTTTGCGGATCTGCCCTAAATGTTCCGGAGAATCCACTTTAATATCCGCTGACAAACCCATCTGACCATAGGTTGCAGTTATCAGCGAAACCTGATGCCCGGCTTTAACCCATTTTATAATCGACCCAGCCAGGGTAAATGTTTCATCATCCGGATGCGCAAAAGAGAGAAGTACTTTCATATAAAATTACTAAATTGTTACATTATTAGCAATAATTCAACAATTATAGCAATACAACAATCTTCATGTGTATAATACTTCTGAACATGAGACTATACAACTCACTAAGCAAAAAAATCGAAGATTTTAAACCTCTTAATCCAAAAGAAGTTAAAATGTATGTCTGCGGAATCACCCCTTATGACACGACCCATCTCGGACACGCTTTTACTTACATGCAGTTTGATGCTCTAAAAAGATACCTGACGTTTAAAGGTTTCAAAGTTACATATACCCAAAATGTGACCGATATCGATGATGATATTTTAAAGCGAGCCAAAAGAGACGGTAAAGATTGGCAAGAGTTGGGCATGTATTGGACAGACCGCTTTTTAAATGATCTGAAAGGTCTGAATATCCAGTTGCCGGAAAACTATGTGAAAGCTACCGATTACATTGAGAAAATTATTGAAATTAACCAAAAACTAATTGAGCAAAATCAAGCATACGAAAAAAATGGTAATGTCTATTTCGATGTTTCAACTTTTCCAAAATATGGGAAACTTTCAGGTTTTTCCGAGGAGCAAATGAAATACATATCAGCTGAGCGCGGTGCGGATCCAAATGACCCCAATAAAAAGAATCCACTCGATTTTATTCTCTGGACTTCATCTACTGCAGATCAACCCGGCTGGGAAAGTCCTTGGGGTAGAGGTCGACCAGGCTGGCATATAGAATGTTCAGCTATGGTAGATTCAACACTGGGAGATCAGATCGATATTCATGGTGGAGGTAGAGATCTGGTCTATCCTCATCATGAATCTGAAATAGCCCAATCTGAATCATTTACTGGTATATCACCTTATGTAAATACCTGGATGCATACTGCCATGCTGATGTATCAGGGTGAAAAGATGAGTAAATCTTTGGGTAATATGCTGTTTGCCACAGATCTTTTAAAAATCTATTCCGCTGACACGCTTCGCTGGGTTTTACTGAGCCATCACTATCGTACTCCCTGGGAATTTCAAGATGAAATGGCTGATGAGGCAAAGGAGATTATTAAAAAAATAACTCAAATGGAAAATTCATCCCCCCGTGATGAATCAACATTTAAAAAACTGGGTGATTTTGTAGAAAATGATCTTAAAATTGGTGATGCTTTTGCTCACATCACCAATTTGATACCGACAGCCAATACTTCACAACAATCGGCTATCAAACAATTTTTAATCCTTTTAGGATTTACCTTTTAATTTAAATGGGGGAACTGCAGTTTTAAAACTTCCATTAGCTTGCTCTCACTTTTTTTCTGATATTCCACATGAAATTTGGGGAAATATAAAAAAGTTGCTGGAGCATGATCTAATAACGTTTTTTGAAAATCCTGATATTTAGCTTTTCGCACTTCAAGATCGGTCAACTTCCGACCATCTTCCAGATCTTTATCGATTCGTGGTGATGAATACTGAGAGATATTGGACCCACCCAACTGAGTCGAATGCCAAAGAGCATATTGATCTGGATCAGCTGGTATTTTTTGAGTAATCAAAAGCGCTTGAAAATTTTGCGGTACGCCACTTTCTTCATTTACCGATACATTTATACCATTTTTTCGCCAAGCTTCTGCTACCTGATTACCAACTGATTTCAATGAGCTTGTAACTGTTAACGCAATAGTTGAATCTTTGCCATTTTTAACTTTTTGTAAAGCTACTTTAGCCGCATCTGGGTTATCAAGATAATCTTTGACATCTTTATTAAATGCCCAAGATGCCGGCGGCAAAGATGTAATTGCCGCTTCTTCCCCATTCATGCTGGGAGCTGCATAACTCAAAGCCAAACGAAAATTTTCATCTGATAAAATCGGATCTTTGGCATTATAAAAAATAGTAACCAGCTGTTCATAATTGGTTATTGACCAAACTTTAAACTGAGGATTTTCAGCTTGATTACTCAATTCATTGACACCAAATAGACTTTCTATCTCACCTAGCTTCATGGCAGTTTTAGCAATTTTCTCATTTGGATAAAACTTGATCACCAACTGAGGAAGGCTGGGCTCATTGGTAGAAAAAGACAATCTTTTGATAAACAAACCATCTTTTTTCAGCTGATTTAGTGAATAGGGTCCAATACCTATTAAAGTACCTTTTTTGAAAATTGGCTTTGTTAAAAGAGTCGGGAAAGGACTAAAAGAATCTGCAATTTTAAATGTCACTTTTTGCTCATCAGGGTAAGAAACCTCTACATCGGGGATAGCAAAATCAATATCTGAACTTTTCACATCTGACCCATCTGTCCACTTTAGACCTGGCTTCAATATAAATGTGTACTGTGTCGCATTTTCATTTACCTCCCAACTTTCCACCAACTCTTTTTGAGGCATCCCACTTTTATCCAGATACACCAATGGTTTGGATAAAAGATGTGTTATTGTCTCAGGCAGATCTTTTTCCTGATAGGTACCAACAAAACCTTCAGTGAAAGTTCGTTTAAATAATTCACGAGAAAGAAATGATCCGCCTCCAAACAAAAGCAATATCACAATCAATATAGCAAACAAAAAATTCTTTTTCCGCCGGATTAGGGCAAAAATATAAGCCAGCCACAAATTCATATAGATTTAAGATAGAAGTACAGCAGCCAAAGATGAGATCACAAAAACTGAAGCAACCAGAATGGTCAGGACAAATAGCATTTTTTCGGCCCCTCTTTTGGTGCCATAAAATCCCATATCTCCACCAAAAGTGGATCCAATACCGGTACCTTTAGACTGAATAACCACCAGAATGATTGTAACCACTGCAGTAATAATTTGTAATGTTAAAAAAAGGTTTTTCATAATTTACTTACTCAGCCAATGCAGAAAATGTGATATTAATCCTATCAAAAATGATGCCACTATAGCTACTTGCAGCACATTCAGATCATGTGAAGGAATAATAAAACCGTTCAGATTATACCCTGAAAAGGTAAATGGAACAAGCTTGATCTGAGGAATCAAAGTGGTCAACAAATAAAGAGCCACTACATTAATCACCCAGGTAAAAATACCCAGCGTCAAAATATTGAGTGGTAAAAACATAATTTTTAAAAGTGGTATTACCAGCAGATTTATTACCATCAGTCCCAAAGCTCCCAAAAGCAGTGTTTGAAATCCACCGGTAATTCTTAAGCCTGGCAAAATAAAAGAGACTCCATACAAAGTTGCCAGATTTAATAAATATATTCTTATCAATGATTTCATCTGCTATCTATTATACAGCCTGACAAAGAGATTGGTTAGGATTTTTTTGGAAGAAAAGATTTGGCTCTCAGTTTACGATGATAAGTGATCGCAAAACGGTGTGATTCATCTCGGATTTTTTGGATCAGACGCAATCCCATATTTCTCTTTGGCAGCTTGATTACCTCTCCTTCAGGCGGATACAACCATTCCATTCTTTTGGCTATGCCAAAAATAGGCAGCTTTAGGCCAGCTTTCTGATGAACCTGATACACCGCCTGCACCTGTCCTCTTCCACCATCAATAATAAACAGATCCGGCAATGGCCACTCTGGATGCTTCAGTCGCCTAGTTGCCATCTCAGCATGCATGGCAAAATCATTTGGTTTGCCAGAAATCTTAATTTTAAATCGACGATATTGAGATTTATCAATCTCACCATTGGTTAAAACAACCATCGAACCGGTGGCATCCGTTCCCTGAAAATTAGAAATATCGTAGCATTCAATCCGGCGAGGCAGGGTTGGCAGTTTTAAAGCCGTTTGCAAATCTTCCATCCCCTGTAAATTTAAATTATCCAAAAAGTTGGGATTTTCCAGATATCCCTGAATTTTAGTTGGAGAAGTTAAATAAGCTATCCCATCAATAATTTTTTTGGTTTTAGCAGCCTGTTCATATTCCAGGCGGTCAGATTGCTTTGTCATTTCATTTTGTAGATCATCCAAAAGCTCCTGTTTTTTTCCTTCCATAAACTTACTAAAACGATTTAAGATCTGTTTATATTCATCAGAGGATATTACTCCCACACAGGCACCTGGACACTGGCCGATATGATAATAAAAACAAGGACGTTTGGTTTTATTTTTGGGACCAATGGGACTAGAACACCAAGGAAATACCCGTCGCAATTTTTTTAACGTTTGTTTAACTGTGGTTGATGAAGGAAAAGGTCCAAAATACTTCCCCATATTTTTGATATCATGTTTGCGTAAGGTGATAACCTTTGGATATTCCTCTTTGGTGATCCCAACATACAGATAATCTTTGTCATCAGTTAGTTTTATATTGTATAAAGGCAGGTATTGTTTAATCAGATTTGCCTCTAATATCAATGCCTCTATTTCTGATTCCACTACTGTGGTTTCAACTGAAGCAATATTTTGAACCAGATGATAGGTCTTGGTATCTTTTGCCTGGCCATTAAAATAAGAAGAAACCCGGTTGTGTAAATCAACCGCTTTTCCAACATAAATAATCTTCCCGCTGTTATCTTTATACCGATAAACACCAGGTTTGTGTGGAATTAATTGTGGATCAATGAATGCTGGAAGCATAACTTAGGTATTATACCTAAAAATAGGCTATGAGTCAGTTTTTTTCTTTGGTTGGACAAATTTAATGCCATCAGGACCAATTCGCAAATGCAAACCGAGGACCACAATATAAATAGCCAAAATGACGATTAATACACCGACAGCACTAAACAACAAAATCGGTGATTTATAAAAAGGAACAATCGCCACATCTTTATAATAAACCTGATCACCAAATCCAACTAAAATAAAATCAGTATATGAATCTGTCATCGTACCAGTTTTGATATCCAGTAGCATTTCAACCTGACCAAATGGAGGAATCTCTCCTACATCGGTAGTTATTTGATTTACCCCTTGCTTGTTTTCACCCTGGACAAATTTTATCTGTTTGGAAGACAGTGTCAGTATCCCTTTTGGATAAGACACATTCCCCATATTTTCTATCCTGAGTTTCGCTTGCTGAGGAAAGCCACTATACAAAGTATCTTTCACTTCCATAAAGATATTTATTTTTTTTTCATCTAACAGCTGCTGCTCTGTAAATGTTATAACTGCATCTTTAGGAGCTTTGGGCTCTGTTGAAGATACCCCTCTTTTAACTACAGCTAAATGATTGATCAAAGACTGCGAAAAATAATCTACTCCACCACTGGTACTCTCCCAAGTCGGATCAACAGCATTCCATCTTCCCTCCTCATCGTAATACTCCACCCATGAATGTAAATTTTTACCTTGATAAGATAATGGCCGTAAATCAAGATTATTACTAAAAACCACTCCTATCAGCTGTCTAGTAGGGATCCCAACCGACCGCGCTAATGATATTAAAAGATCCGCATATTCAGCACTTAATGCTTTATCCGGATTAGTCAAAGCAGTCAGCGAACCCAGGCGATTAAATTTGTTTTCATCCAGCCTTGATGTATCAAAATGCAAAGTTGAAACGACATATTTATACAACTTTTTCATTTTCTGCTCTGTAGTTGTGTCTTCTTTGGTCAGTAAACTTTCTGCTTTTGCTCGAATCTGCGGATTTGAAACATCCCAAAAACTTTTTCCCGCAGTCAACTCTTTTTCCAAAGCCCTAGATAGCGGATTAAATTTTTTATCCGGCAAAACATTTACTTTAGCCAGACCATTTACCGTCACTTTTTTGATTTCTCGCCTATTAAGTCTGAAAAATGCCCGATAATTGCCATCTTCATCTAAACTAACCTGATCAGGTTTAGGATCAATATTTTTAATTAAAATATGCTGAAAAGCACTTGGAGTAGGGATACCAATACTGTCTACTTTTGGCAAAATAGTATCATTTTCCAACTCATAGGAAAGTGCAAAATCAAAAGTCTGATTACTACCAAAAATACCCAGCACTCCTGACTGAGTCAACTGTTCTTTATTAAAAACAAAATTTAGCCTCCCGCCACCCTCAGACTGATTTTTAGGATCGGGCGTTAAAAAAGACGGATCACCCAGTGTTACTGGAACACTTAAACTAAGCACATAGGAACTTATATCCTCTGCCGAACCCACTTTGGGAACAGATACTGTAGTAATATCACCATTTTTTTGCACAAAATCCGGAGAGGTAAAATTGAGATCAAAAGCATACTGTTTGTCTTTACCTCCAATCTGTTTGGTAAATTTAACAGTAATCTGGCTCTTTTTACCCTGTCTTTCCACGACAACTTCCAAAGGCCCATCAGCATCCCGAGCTGTGACATTTTCCAGATTGGTAGCACTGATTAGTAAGCTAAAACTGGAAGGGAAAAATTTATCTGTATTATTTTTTAAAGTAACTTTTTCATTGACGAAGGTCTGTGCCTCTTCATTAACGTCATATTTTACATTGTAGGAAGCACTAAATTCACCTTCAGCCTCTACAATTTGAGGGATAAACAATAAAATAACAGCCAAAAAAAATCCAAGAACCAACCGCTTCATAGATTTATTGTAGCAGAAGAAGGAAGAAGTTACTCTGTGATATTGTGAGTTAATCCTGTATAAAATAGACCCGTGGTACCTTTTCTAGGTGAATGATATTGGCCCCCTTCCTTCACATCTACAAAACTCAAATTGCTTGGATAACTTTTATTTCGATCCTTCATCATTTTATCAAATGATGAATACCTACCAGCAATCATCAATACTCCATTTTGAACTGCCTGATTAACACATCTACTTATAGTCATTTTAGGTACTCCTAAAATCATAGCTTGGTTAAGCATTTCAGCTCGTAAATCATCAACTAAATCTGGGCCTGAAATACCCGACTTTTTCATAGCTTCATTAATAAAACGGATATCAGACCGAAAATCTCTATATCTTGATCCAACAAATTCATCTATTAGACACAAAGTTCTTTCTACTCCACCTTGATAAGCTAAAATAAAGTCCGGATTATAAACAGTATCCTGATAAAGTCTGGAGCGAGATGTAACTTCGTTTGACACCTGTCTAATTAATTCTAAACGGTCAGAGCTCAACATAAAGGAATTATATGAATATATCAAAATTACGCAATGGGTAAACTAAATCATTTTGGCTAAATATTTCCCGGTATGGGACTTAGGATTGGCAGCTATATCTTTTGGTGTCCCCTCCGCAATGATCTGACCACCACCCTGACCACCTTCCGGACCCAGATCTATAATCCAGTCGGTATTTTTAATCACATCCAGATTGTGTTCAATAATAATGACTGTGTTTCCCAGATTGCTGAGCGTTCTCAAAATCTTGAGCAATCTTTCAATATCAGCAAAATGAAGTCCAGTAGTTGGTTCATCCAAAATATACACCGTCTTTCCAGTTTGCCTTTTTGATAATTCTGAAGACAATTTGATTCGTTGCGCCTCACCGCCTGATAAAGTAGTGGCTGACTGACCCAGCTTGATATAACCGAGTCCCACATCATTCAAAACGGAAATCTTATTTTTAATTTGCGGAATATTTGCAAAAAAAGTCAAAGCTTCTTCAATCGTCATATCCAATACCTGAGAGATATTTTTGTCTTTAAAGGTGATCTCCAATGCCTCTCTGTTGTATCTTTTACCTTCACAAGACTCACATGTCACAAAGACATCTGGCAAAAACTGCATTTCAATTTTAATCTGACCTTCACCCTCACAAACTTCACATCTTCCGCCTTTGACATTAAAACTAAAACGTCCAGGTCCATAACCCCGAATTTTAGCTTCGGGAGAATTGGCAAAAAGCTCGCGGATAAAAGTAAAAGCACCGGTATACGTAGCTGGGTTGGAACGTGGAGTTCGTCCAATTGGTGACTGGTCGACTAATACTACTTTATCTAGCAATTCTAAACCCAAAATCTCTTTATGCTGACCCGGCTTTTCGCGAGACTTGTAAATTTTCTGAGCCAAAGCTTTGTATAAAATATCATGCACTAAAGTGGATTTGCCTGATCCTGAAACACCAGTCACCGTGACAAATTTACCCAGGGGAAATTTAACAGTCACATTTTTCAGATTATGATCGGAAGCTCCTACTACTTCCAAAAACCCTTTTTCTTCACTTCGTTTAGCCGGATCGCCCAGTATTTCAATCTTTTTCTTCCCTGACAGGTATTTCCCAGTCAAAGAATCAGGGTTTTCCATTACCTCCTTTGGTGTACCATGAGCCACAATTTTACCACCATGCTCACCAGCTCCCGGACCAATCTCAAACAGATAATCAGCTTCCTCCATCGTTTCAGCATCATGTTCATTGACAATCACCGTATTACCCAGATCCCGCAGCCGCTTTAAAGTCCCGATTAATCGAGTATTATCTCGCTGATGCAAACCAATTGATGGTTCATCCAAAACATACAAAACCCCCGACAAGCCAGATCCGATTTGAGAAGCCAGACGTATCCGCTGAGATTCACCACCAGCCAAAGTCATTGAAGCCCGATCCAGAGTCAGATAGTCAAGGCCAACATCGACCAGAAACTGTAATCTAGACTGGATCTCTTTGAGGATCGAACTGCCAATCTGAATCTCTCGTTCATTTAAAAGCGGTTTTTGCAACGTTTTAACCCATTCCAAAGCTTCTCTGATAGAAAAACTGGTAATCTCGGCTATATTGAGTTTATCTATAGTTACTGATAAAGATTCATCTTTCAACCTGGCACCATGGCATTTTTTACAAATTTCACTGACCATGTATTTCTCTACTTCCGTCTTCACCCACTGAGACTCAGTATCATGGTATCTTTCTTTCAAATATTCGATGAGTCCTTTATAAGTAGAATAAAAACTAGTCATTCTCCCCTGCCGATTCCGCCCCTCAACATTAAACTGTTTCTCACCAGCACCATGCAGCAAAATATTTCGAGCCTCTTCAGACAGCATGCCTAAACGAGTATTCATATCAAACCCATACTCTTTACCAACTGATTCTACCAATCTGGTAAACCAGGTTTCATTGGAACCAAGCTTACTCCAAGGTAAAATACCACCTTCAGCAATCGATAAAATCGGATTTAAGATCGCATTTGGGTCGATCTCCAAAATAGTCCCCAGACCTGTACACTCCGGACAAGCTCCATGGGGTGAATTAAAAGAAAACATCCGCGGTTCTATTTCAGGCAAGGCTATATTGTCGACTGGACAGGCAAATCTTTCTGAAAAAAGATGATCTTCGGTTTTTTTAGGATTGGCAGGGAAATCAAGTGAAGCATCCAAAACCTCTGAAATAATCATAGTACCCTCAGCTAGTTTTAAGGCTGATTCGACAGACTGAGTAATTCTTGAGTTCATTGACCCATCTTGAACACTTTTCGTATCCAATACTAAACGGTCCACCACTACTTCAATAGTATGCTTGTTGTTTTTTAACAACATGAAGTCTTCAGACAAATCACGCATGTGTCCATCAATTCGGACTCTGGAGAAACCTTTTTTACGCAGATCTTCAAATAAAGAAGTAAATTCTCCTTTTCGGTCTTTCACCACCGGTGCCAACACCATCAGACGAAACTGTTTTTTATTGGCTTCTTTAGTCATTTTAAATACCAGACCGACAATCTGTTCTACACTCATTCGGGATATCTCCCGACCACAAACCGGACAGTGGGGATGACCAATTCTGGCAAATAGCAACCGCATATAATCATAAATTTCAGTGGTGGTACCTACGGTAGAGCGAGGATTGTGAGAAGCGGCTTTTTGATCTATCGAAATAGCTGGAGACAAACCTTCAATATAATCCACATCTGGTTTGTCCATCACACCCAAAAATTGCCTAGCATAGGCTGATAAAGACTCTACATAACGACGCTGCCCTTCCGCATACAGGGTGTCAAAAGCCAAAGAAGATTTACCAGATCCGGAGATTCCAGTAAAAACTACTAATTTATTTTTTGGAATAACCAAATCTACATTTTTTAAATTGTGCTCTCTGGCTCCTTTAATAATAATTGAATCGTTTTGCATATTTTTTTGAGAGGATTACGCGAATCTAACCCGAATTTGAAACGGCTTTTAGTATACACTTTTTGTCAAACTATTAAAAGTCCCCTTTATTGGACATTTCTTATAATTTAGTGCGAAAATTATTACAAAAATAATATATAATTATTGTAGGTGGTAACGTAACTTTTTATAGGTTATAATGCACATATGAAATTCCCAGACCGTATTTCAAATGGTCAGAAAAGACTCGGAAGATTTTTATTTAGTTCTGCTTTAGCTGGATTACTATCTGCAGGATGCACCCCAGGTTTAGGATCAAAAGAAACAGCTTGTTCGTCACAAACTTTAATTCATGGAGAAAACCCAGCTTTGACTTTAAGACAGCCTGATAAATTTACCGCCCGTGCCTACAATGTAAACAGTAATGAAAAAGATGCCAGAGTTATCATTGCTTTGGAACCAGGGGCTTTAAATAGTGGTCTTGGACCAAACCAGCTTGCCCAATCAAAATATACGCGAAATGTCGATCTAGCACTTATTATCGATGCTTCTAAGATACCAGCAGCCATCGGAGTTCGCTATAGCTTTCCCGGTGAAAATCAAGATCGAATATTTGCCACACTCGCAACTGAAGCAGTTGGATATAATTATGATCAATGTAATATTGTCGATGTCAGAATTGATAACAACTATCCCAGTTTAACCGTCAATAACGGAAGACGCGTAGTTCCTGCCTTCCCAATGTAAATCTATGCACTCAGCTCTTTAATCTGATCTCGCAGCTTAGCTGCTGTTTCAAAATCCAGCATGCCGGCAGCTTCCCGCATCTGTTCCTCCAGATTTTTCAGCATATCCTTTTTAACATTGTCAGGAATATCTTCCACCGTCAAAGCTTGCTGCCCTTTTTCTTCCTCCAGTTCCTCCACTTTTTCAATCAACCGCTCCCGCAAAGCTTTGCTAATAGATTTAGGCGTAATACCATGCTGTTTATTGTATGATTGTTGATATTCCCGGCGTCGTTCAACCTCTTCAATCGCCGCTTTCATGGACTTGGTCATCCGATCGGCATACATGATCACCTGACCATTTACATGCCTGGCTGCCCGACCCATTGTCTGAATCATACTGGTTCGTGATCGCAAAAAGCCTTCTTTGTCTGCATCTAAAATAACTACCAAAGATACTTCCGGCAAATCCAAACCTTCTCTTAATAAATTAATTCCCACCAAGACATCAAATTCACCCAGCCGAAGCTGCTGTAAGATATCAGATCTTTTAAGTGTTTCAATATCTGAATGCAGATAAGTCACTTTAATTTTTCGCTCCTCTAAATATTCGGCCAGATCCTCAGCCATTCTTTTGGTCAAGGTAGTCACCAAAACTCTTTCTTTTTTGGCAATACGATCTTGTATCTCTTTATAAACATCCTCTATCTGACCTTCTGATGGGCGAACCGAGATCTGAGGATCAACGATACCAGTTGGTCTGATCAACTGTTGAGCTACATTTGGTCCCAATGTAATTTCATCTTTTGCTTCGGGATCGGCCATTAGTTCCTCAGGTGTTGGTTTTTTGATAATTGAACCAGCCAGTGACAACTCGTAGTCAGCAGGAGTAGCTGAAACATATACCGTTTGATTAATCCTTCTTAAAAATTCATCAAACTGCAGTGGACGGTTATCCAAGGCAGAAGGCAGTCTAAATCCAAAATCAATCAAAGTTTGTTTACGTGCCCGGTCACCATTGTACATACCTCTGATCTGAGACACTGAGATGTGCGACTCATCAATAATCAATAAATAATCTTTGGGGAAAAACTCCAGCAATGAATACGGTGCATCACCTGGTTTGCGACCATCAAAATAGCGTGAATAATTTTCAATTCCATTGCAAAAACCAAACTCTTTAATCATCTCTAAGTCATAATTAGTCCGTTGTTCAAGTCTTTGAGCTTCAAGTAACTTCCCCTGATCCTTTAATTCTTTAACTCTTTTTTCCAGATCCTCTTCAATCTGAATAATACCTGGCTTCAGTCTTTGTTCCGGAGTAATATAATGTTTAGCTGGATATAAAGTTACTGTGTGATGAGTCGGAGTAACCATGCCAGTTAAAGCATCCAAAAAAGATACTTTTTCTATTTTGTCGCCCAAAAATTGGATCCGCAGAGCTTGATCTGTATAGGCTGGAAAAATATCCAAAGTATCACCATTGACCCGGTAAACACCTCTTTTAAAATCAATATCATTGCGGGTGTAAAACATCTTAGTCAGCATTTTAAAAACTGATTCAAAACCGATCCTGACACCTTCTTTTAAATCCAGTGTTGCACCGCCATATTCAACAGGAGAACCTAAGTTATAAATAGCTGAAACTGAAGCCACTACAATTACATCTTTCCGGGTTAATAAAGATGTGGTGGTAGAAAGCCGAAGCTTTTCAATCTCTTCATTGATCTGGGTTTCTTTTTCAATATAAGTATCTGACTGAGGAATATACGCCTCCGGTTGATAATAATCATAGTAAGAAACAAAATATTCTACCGCATTTTCCGGGAAAATCGACCGAAATTCCTGTGCCAGCTGACCGGCCAGCGTTTTATTGTGTGAGATGATCAAAGTCGGCCGCTGGACTTTTTGGATTACATTGGCCATTGTGAAAGTTTTGCCACTACCAGTCACACCAAGTAAAACCTGGCTTTTTTCACCAGCTAAAATGCCTTTTGACAACTGTTCAATCGCCTGTGGCTGATCACCGGTAGGTTTGAAATCAGAAATAATTTTGAAGCTTCCCATAGAAGTAATCAGTCATCTGACATCCGTCATCAGACTTGTTTTGCTGAAGACTGAAAGCTGCTGACTGAAGACTCTTATTCTATCACGAAAAATACCCGAATGGTAGTCAAAAGATCTCTTCCTCAAACTGTTTAGATTGCTATAATGAATACGGAAGAGTGTATCTGCCATGCCTGATTATTTTAAAAACCCCTATGTAGTGGTAATAGTACTTATACCTACATTATCCAGCTTAATTGTTGGTTTTATCACCCTACCTATACTTGGTATCTCAGCTTTTAATACTCTAACCATTGGGGCTTCGATTGTTTTAGCTTCAATCATTGGCGGGCTTTTAGTTTTTTGGGTTCTTAATATACTCAACAGACGCCATATCCAAGAACTGGTCAATCTACTTGATCCTGCCCTAATCAATGATAGGGTGACCAAACAACTCTTAATCCAAAAAGATGATTCTACCGCTGCATCAACTCTGATCAATAATTATGGTCGCAGTTTCAACCAGTGGCACCAGACAGCTCAAAAACTTGATAGTATGCTACTGGCTGAAAGAGAAAAATTTTTATGGTCTGCCCAAAACTCTACAGATCCGATTATCGGGCTCGATTTAAGATTAAATATCTCATATATCAACTCAGCGGCTGAAAAAGTATTAGGTTTGGATACGGTCTTATCCAAAGGACAACCTCTTAGTCAAATTTTGAAATTCCAGGGGCCTTTAGGGGAAATCCAATTAAAGCAACTTGTACCCATTAAACCACTCGGATATGATGGCATTATTTTTAACCAAAACGAGGTCAAAGTTATTTCATTGCTCAACAATAAAGAAGCTTTCACAAATATTCTAACCACCCAGATCAGACACGGTAACTTTATCAATCTATCATGTATCATCTCTTTTCATGATGTGACAGCCGAAAAACAGCTTGAAGCGATGAAGCTGGACTTTATCTCAATGGCAGCTCATGAACTAAGGACACCTCTAACTTCTATAAAAGGCTATGTCTCAGTATTTATCCAAGAAAATGAGAAAAAACTCACCGAAGATCAGATGATGTTTATCAGAAGAATCAATAATTCCACCCAACAACTCAGTGCTCTGGTGGAAAATCTACTTGGCGTATCAAGAGTAGAAAGAGGGGCGATGACCATAACTACTCAACCAATGGACTGGGATCATACTCTTGAAGTTGCCTTTGAACAATTTGAACATCGAGCACAGGAAAAAAGGATTGAACTCACCTATCTTAAACCAAAAACACCATTACCTACTGTTCAGGCCGATAATGTCCGAATTAATGAAGTAATCAACAACTTTGTTGCCAATGCCATCAATTACACCGAACCAGGCGGCAAAGTCACTATCTGGGCTGAATTTAAAGACAAATACATCATTACTCATGTTACTGATACCGGCCGTGGCTTGCCAAAAGAAGCACTGGATCATTTATTTACCAAATTCTACCGAGTACCAGGTAATTTAGAGCAAGCATCTAAAGGGAATGGTCTAGGTTTGTACATTTCCAAAGCCATAGTCGAACTGCACCATGGCAAAATCTGGGCTGAATCACCAGGTCCAGGCAAAGGATCAACCTTTAGCTTTAGTCTACCAGTAATTGAGACAAACGGATTGGATCTTAGCATCCTAACCAAAAAATTGTAGTTGGACAAATAGTTTTTGGTGTGCATATAATCAAATTGAATGAACAAAAAGTTACTGTTAGTTGAGGACGAAGAATACATTCGCGACCTTTACAAAAGGCAACTTGACTTGGCAGGTTTAATGACTGACGCCTTTGGTTTAGGCAATGAAGGCCTGGCTGCCGCTGAAAAAAACCCCTACGATCTGATCCTACTTGATATCATGCTTCCAGATATTAATGGACTCCAAATATTACAGAAAATAAAGCAAAACCCACTTTCTAAAAACACCCCAGTTGTTTTACTGACCAATCTCGGACAAGATGCAGTGATTAAACAAGGGTTTGAATTGGGCGCAGATGGTTATCTGGTCAAAGCTGCTTATACACCAGATCAGATAGTTCAGGAAATCAAAAACATCATGGCCAAACCAGCTGCCCCAGCGACAACTCCCTCAACAGCTGCTGCTCCGACAGTTCCAACACCACCCTTGCCCACCCCTCCTACTCCTACAAACCTTCAGATGCCAGTGGCAGCTGCACCAACTATGCCAACTTCTCCCCCAGCTCCAGTCTCGGAATTGCCCACTCCAGCACCACCACCAAATCCAACAACCGGAAACTCAGGTCAGAATTCATAATTACTTCTTTTAAAATCCAATTGTTTTCTTTGATATAATCAATGTATGGAAATCATATTTGAAGACACTCCTGCAATGTATGTTATTTCACCGCAGGGTCCCATTAGTGCTGCTGATTCATTTAAAAAACTAGAAGATGCTATTAATTGGCAATTAAAAGGAAGGAAATTTTATGGCACCATGTTAAATGGTGAATATAGAGCTAATTTGGCAATTGTTGAAGGAGAAGATCCAAATAAATTAGGATTCCCAGTTTGGATTATACCCGGCGGTAAGTATTATAGAGAAAAAATTTCTGACTGGGAAAAGCATGTTTCAGAAATAGAATCAAAATTCAAAGAAATAATAAATAAATCAAATTATGATACCACTAGACCACTTATCGAATACTATCGCAGCCAAGCTGAACTTTTTATTCTTGTGCCTATAAAATAGCTTAAATGAGTTATTAAATTTTTGGAAAAATTTATTGATCTTCTTTTTTGGAGACGGCAAATGGGATCTCTTCCCAGTCTTTAACTTTACGAATTTTCAGATTTTTCTTCCAGGCGGTATCCAAAAGCTCAGTATCAACTCCCAGTTTATCTGCCAAGCCGATCAGAGCCATCATATCTTTAGGGAAACATTTACCACCAAAGCCCCGCATGGTTGTGACATCCAAATGAGAATCATAGATCCGATGATCAGCTACAGTCAGCTTTTTCACCTCTTCGTATTTAATTCCCAACTTCTCACATAGATCAAACATCTCATTGGCAAAAATCACTTTGGTTGCCAGATAACAGTTGGCCATATATTTCACCATTTCAGCTGTAGTGGGATCAGATTGGTAAATCGGCATTTTGGGAAAATGTTTTTTGTACAGAGAAACCAGTCGCCTGGAAGTCAGATCATCAAAAGCTCCAATTACACATCTATCAGAATTAACAAAATCTTCTAGGAAATTTGCTTCAGTAAGAAATTCAGGATTAAAGGCAAAATTTACATTCGGATATTTTTTAGCCAGTCTGGCGGTTGTTCCAGGAACAGAAGTGGATTTAATGACAATAATTTTATCAGTACCCTCTATATATTTAGCAATCAGATCAACATTCTCTTCAACAATTGATAAATCAATTCCAGAACCATCTTCTAAAATAGGGGTAGGAACACAGATAAAAATAAATTCGGAGTTTTTACAAACTTCTTCTAAGGATAGGTAATCTTTAAATTTGTCATAAATGAAAATCTTCTCACCTTTAAAGCCGTACTCAACTGCTTGTCCAACAATGCCATACCCAACAATACCAATAGTGTTTTCACCCATATGCACCCAATATTAGCAAGAAGAATTTAAGATAGCAAGAGAATTTTAATTTTCGATTTACAATTTTCAATTTACAATTACATTTACAATTTTCAATTTACAATTACATTTACAATTTTCAATTTAAAATTACATTTACAATTTTGGATTTTAATTCAAATCAGTCAGATATAGATTTAGATAGCTATTTCTTATGCTATTCATTACTAAATAAATATGCTATTGTCTGTATAATTAGAAATTGAAAAATAGAAATTGAAAATTATTTGCGCCTTTCCTTCGGATTTTGATCTAGAAAATACCATTTTTCATCAGTTGACAACTTCGGGTAATCTTTGGTAAATTAGTATTTAATCGTGATACTTCAAAAGTTCGCGGCCTGATACCCTACGAGATGGACAATCCGGTAAGGTATAGACGGACAGGTCACAGTGATTGTCCACAAAGATATACGTATGCCAGTTACACTATACAAACGACAAAAACAAATTTTGAAATTTATCAAAGACTATATTGAAAAATATGGGTATTCCCCAACATTAGGTGAAATAGCTGAAGCAATGGGAGTTTCATCTTTAGCCACTGTTCACGAACACGTCCAAGCTTTAGCTAAAAAAGGTGTTATTAAAAAGTTCGACGGCTCTGTTCGTGGTATTGAAGTCACTGATGCTGCGTACTCAACTCCTAGAACTATTGAATTACCGGTCTTAGGCTTTATTGCAGCAGGTCAGCCGATCATGCCTTTTACTGATCCCGGAGCCACTATCGGAGTTTCTCCTTCATATATTTCAGATAAAAAACGTTCCTATGTCTTACAGGTCAAAGGCGACTCAATGATTGAAGAAGGTATCTTGGATGGCGATTATGTCATCATTGAAGAGCAAAATACCGCTCGCAATGGAGAGATCGTTGTGGCTTTACTCGACAACGGCATGGCTACTTTAAAAAAATTCTACAAAGAACCAAAAAGAATCCGCCTCGAACCAGCTAATTCCGCCATGGAGCCAATTTATGCCACCGATGTAAAAATTCAAGGCAAGTGTGTCGGGGTAATTCGCAGGTTCTAATCTTTCTTTCGTTGGTTCACAAACTTAATTTGATCAGGTATAATCTCTTCCATGGACTTAAAAGAACTTTTACATGGTGACCTGGCTGGACTTATTCAAACCGTTGGCTTACTAGGTGTTTGGACTATCGTTTTTGTTGAATCAGGTCTGCTCATTGGCTTCTTTTTACCTGGTGATTCGCTTCTTTTTACTGCCGGCTTTCTGTCAGCTCAGGGGGTAATGGATATTACTCTACTTACTATCGGGGCTTTTATTGCAGCAGTCACTGGAGATAGTGTGGGTTACTGGATTGGTCATCGATACGGACGCAAACTTTTTCAAAAAGAAGATTCAATGCTCTTCCATAAAGATCACTTAAAAAAAGCTGAAGCTTTTTATGAAAAACACGGTGGTAAAACCATTATCTTAGCTCGATTTATGCCATTTATCCGCACATTTGCCCCTGTAGTGGCTGGTATCGGCCAGATGAAATACTCCACCTTTTTGTCATACAACATTATTGGCGGCCTACTCTGGGCAGTCGGACTGACATTGGCCGGATACTTTTTTGGTAACATCCCCATTATTAAAAATAACTTTGAAAAAGTCATTTTTCTGATCATTTTCGCTTCAGTGGCTCCTGCTTTGTATCATATTCTCAAAGATCCAGGATCTCGCAATGGCATCCTTAAAATGCTCAAATTAAAAAAGTAGGTCACCACCTATGCTATCTCTTATCGCAACCCCGATTGGTAATCTGCAAGATATAACACTTCGTTCTTTGGAAACCCTCAAACAGGTCGATGCCATTATTTGTGAAGACACCAGAAGAACCACCATATTACTCAATCATTTTGAAATTAAAAAACCATTAATTGTCCTCAATGACTTTAATGAAGCCAAAAATATGCAATCAATAATCGACAGACTCAAACAAGGCGAAAATCTAGCATTAGTTACCGATGCAGGAACGCCACTTGTGTCAGATCCAGGCTACAAACTAGTCAGAGAATGTCTAATAGAAAATCTGCCGGTAGATTCTCTTCCAGGACCATCAGCCCCCATCACTGCATTGACCTTATCTGGGCTAGCTCCAGATAAATTCATGTTTTTAGGCTACGTTCCGGAAAAACCAGGCGCCAGACAGTCAATATACAACAACCTCAAACAGATCTTTCAGCTCTGTCCTACCACATTTATCTTTTTTATCGCCCCTTTCAAACTCAAACGAGTTTTGGCAGAGATCCAAATAGCATTGGATAATCCTCAGGTCACTTTAGCTCGCGAACTAACAAAAATGCACCAGGAAGTTATCACTAAAACAGCCTCCGAATGGTTGGAGTATTATGCTAAAAGAGAACCAAAAGGTGAGATTGTAATGCTTCTCAGACTAGATTAAAACCGATCAACTGTTCCTGAAAAGCTACTGTCTGATCCATTTTCTCGCTATCTGCTTCTACAATCAGGCCATTGATTTGCCATCCGATCGATTGTTTTATCATCGATTCTTCATTTATCAGCTGTCCATGCAACATGACTGGAATCTGCTTTTTACGCAGTTGTTTGATATGAGGATCAAGAAAACGAACTAAACCCTCAATATCAGAAGCTAACCCCTGATCAGTAATATCTCTTCCGTGCAAAGCAGCAGCCAAAAAATCTATATCAAAAATAACTCCATCAAAATCTTGTTCAGTCAACTCACCCGCTTGTAAAGCTATTGCCGGTAAAGCAATTCTGATCCAGTATTTCATCTTACCTTTACGATTAAGCCCTTCAGCAGCTAAATCTCGCTTTAATTGCATTAGCTGCTCTTTTCCATCATCTGCCCGAAATACCAGTTCAATATTATCCTGTTTTTTTTGATTACGACAAAATTTAATCGCTGCGGCATCGCTTTTATAATATCTTTCTGAAACCTGATACAAAATAATCTGCGGATGTTTAGCAATCATTGTTTCTAAAAGCACCAACTGTTTTTGATCATGAGAATTAAATCTTTGCGACTCCAAAAGATAACCATCGCAATATTCATCCAGCATTAGATGTCCAGCAAAAGTAGCATATAGTTTAAGGCGACGTTTATTTTTTACTTTACGGGGCAAAGCCTCTATTGATTTTAGATTAGCAATCTCTCGATGCTTAAAAGGTTGCAAATGGACTATTTGCAAACCCTCCTTGGTATATACAAACTGATACCAATAACTTATTCCCAATTTTTTATTCATCTTACGAACCAGATCATCAATATAAGCTAAATATCCATGATCCAACTGCCCTGAAGTCAGCTCTATATGAACATGTTCCAATACAGGATCCCACTGAGCCAAACCTTCGGCTAAAATAGCAGCAGTAATAAAAAAAGGCGCTGCTTTTAATGCAAAATGTTTTTTTTCGAAACGGTCAAATCGGGTAAAATGCGAATGTAACTGGATCATCCAGCGTTTAACTAACACCGGCCAATACTGGATTAAAATAGCCTGCTCTTGAGAGGACAATGAATCTCCTGACTCAGAATAATCAAGCAATAGCTGAGACAACTTCTCTCTTTTAATCTCAAACTCACGCAATGAGGAAACAGAGTGATCAATTAAAAAATGTCGAATCGTCTCTTGTGGCGGTGACACCACAAAACCGGTGGCAACCGGAAAACCTAAACGATGGAGCTTGGAGAGTAGAATATACTCTTTGCCAAAATCAAGTTCATCACCGGTATCAAGTAAATGAATAGGCAGTATCATAAATTATTGAGAAGCAAGCGGCACCACTCTGATGACATCACCAACTTTAATCCCATGAGCTGCAATATATCCGGCATTAACTTCTAAAACGCGATCAACAGCTGTAATAGGTGAATATAGTTGTAGGCTACTGTCAGCCTGTCCACTGACTGGTGGCTGCACATTTTGCAACATATCGACCACTGTATTACCATCAATCCACAAAAAATCGAGCGGGATCAACATTCCTTTCATCCAGAAAGTCGGCTTAGCCCGCTGATCCATAATAAAAAGCATACCGGATTCAGCCGGTAGTGAACTTCGCCCCCCTAGTCCTAAACTTCTTTTATCTTTAGTATCAGCAATTTCCGTATTTACCTGTGCTTTTACTTGTTGAGTCGCTGGGTCAATGATCTGAATAACACTCATCGAGATATTGGTCGAATTTCTACTAGCTGGATTAAGAGCCCCCAGATTGGGAATAATCTGCGGGTTAAAAGTCAGGGCAGTTGCACCTAAAATCACTATCACCAGACCTATTGCTTGAAAGAAAAATTCTTTATCCATGGGAGTAAAATAAGAATACC